>CAKZOQ010000489.1 GCA_937136445.1 uncultured Gemmatimonadota bacterium | reverse complement strand
AGCCTCACCCCGGCCCTGACGTGACCGCCACGATTCGCCGCATCGCAGTGAACACCGGGGGCGGAGACGCGCCGGGACTCAACGCCGTCATCCGCGCCGTTGTCCTGGCGGCAGAGGAGAAGGGGTGGGAGGTCCTGGGCATCGAGGAGAGCTACGACGGGCTCTTCCAGGAGGGCGGCGTCCGCCTTCTGGACCGAAACTCGGTCCGGGGCATCACGCACATCGGCGGCACCATCCTCGGGACGACCAACCGGGGCAATCCCATGCAGTGGCCGGTGGAGGAGGTCGACGGTTCGGTGCGGTACGAGGACCGCGCCCAGGCCGTCCTGGACCGGCTGGAGGAGCTCGAGGTGGACGCGCTGGTGGCCATCGGAGGCGACGGCTCCCTCCACATCGCCCACGAGCTCTTCCAGCGGGGGCTGAAGGTGGTGGGCGTGCCCAAGACCATCGACAACGACCTGGCCGCCACGGCGCTGACCTTCGGATTCCAGACGGCGGTGGAGACGGCCACCGACGCCATCGACCGTCTCCACTCCACCGCCTCTGCCCACCGCCGGGTCATGGTGGTGGAGCTCATGGGCCGGAACGCTGGGTGGATCGCCCTCTTCGCGGGGGTGGCGGGGAGCGCCGACGTCATCCTCATCCCCGAGATCCCCTACGGCCTGGATTCCATCGCCCGGAAGGTGGAGGCCCGCTACGCCAGCGGTCGGGAGTTCGCCATCGTGGTGGCGGCCGAGGGTGCCTACCCCAGAGGGGGCTCGCCCCACTACGAGGCCAAGGGCGACGGGCAGGAGCGGCTGGGGGGCATCGGAGACATCCTGGCCGAGGAGATCCGCGAGCGCACCGGCCGGGAGACCCGGAGTCTGGTGCTGGGGCACCTTCAACGGGGCGGCGGGCCCAACGCCTACGACCGGCTTCTGGCCCTCCGCTTCGGAGCCGCAGCGGTCCAGCTCGTGGCCGATGGAGGATTCGGGTGCATGGTGGCGCTGGACCCGCCGGAGGTCCGGGCGGTCTCCCTGGGAGAGGCGGTGGCCAAGGTGCGGACGGTCCCCCTGGACTCGGACGTACTCACCACCGCCCGAAGCCTGGGGATCTGCCTCGGGGACTGAGGAGCCGGGCCTCACGCCTCACACCCCCCACCATCCACCCGCGGACGAAGGCTCCTACGCCGGCTCCAGGCGGAGGCGGAGCTCGTAGTCGGAAGGCGGGGCGTCCGAGACGGGTTCGGGGCGAAGCTCCACCACCGTGATCCGCACCCCCTGATGGGTCCGACTCCGGGGCTCCAGCGTCGTGTTGAGCTGCAGCGGTACGGAGGGGCCCGACCCCAGGGCAACGGAGATCTCCACCACCGCGTTCCCCTGCCAGACGCAGGTGACGTCCACCGGGCACCGGGAATCCTCCACGACGTGCAGGAATCCCACCCGGAGTGCGCCACCGCCGGGTCGACCCTCCTCGCCCAAGAAGAGCGTCACCTCCACCGGGCCGGCCAGCACCGCCGACACGGGGCCGGGGTCGGTGGGCCCGGTGTCGTCGGATCCGCAGCCCGTCCCTATCAGAGCCAGGGCCAGCACCGTGGCCCCCACCCACCCTCCCTGCCGTCCCCATCGTCCATTCATGGCCGTCCTCGCTCCTGGGTTCGCCACCTGCCCGCCGAGCCGGTGGCCGTGTGCAGAACAACGAGCCGGGAGTCCTGGACGTGACGCCGGAGTCTCTGCCCCAAGGGCGTCAGCCGCCGGCCACCAGCTCCAGGCGCGCCGCAGCCTGCCCGTGCTCCGGGGCCAGCTCCAGGACCCGACGGTATCGGGCGGCGGCCTCCTCCAGGCGTCCGGTGTAGCGGTAGCCCTCGCCCAGGTGGAACTGGGCGTTGGCGTCATCCGGGTAGCTCTCGGCATTGAGGCGGAGAAGCGCCACCCCATCCCCCACACGCCCTCCGGAGAGGAAGGCGTAGGCCTGGGTCACCGCCGACGGCGAGGTCTCCTCTCCGGGTCGCCGCGCCCGATACCGGCGGTACGCCTCCTCCAGCCCCTCGACTCCGGCCTCCGAGGACACCTGGGCGAGGACGTCGGCCAGGGAGAGGAGGCGGATCTCCCGGAAGGCCACCCGGGTCGCTCCCCGTCCCAGCGCCGGCCGTTCCACCAGGTCGTTCACCCAGAGGACGTCGCCGGAGGGCCCGGCGGCGATCCCGTTGGGCCGGGTGAAGGTGGCCTCCAGCGCCGGCCCGTCCGCACCCCCGGGCTGCCCCGTGCCGGCGAGGGCCCGCACGCTCCCGTCCCGCTCCAGGCGGAAGATCCGGTTGCCCCGGAACTGGGTGACGTAGAAGCCGTCCCGGGCGAAGGTGATGTGGCCATTGCCCCCGGCGCCGGTGATCTGGGCCGCGGACGTCACGGTGCCGTCGGCCATGATCCGGACCACATGGGGGTTGTTGAAGTTCACCACCCAGAGGTCGCCCCGATCGTCGAAGGTGATGCCGTTGGGGCAGGCCAGGAGCTCGCTCCGGGCGAAGGTGGTCACCGTCCGGTCCGGAGCGACCCGTTGGATGCTCCCATCGTTGCAGCTCGTGACGAAGAGGGCCCCGTCCTCCGCCACGGCGATCCCCACGGGCCCGGCGAGTCCTTCGTCCACCCAGGTCTCCATGGTGCCGTCCCGCTCGACCCGGGTGATGTAGTTCCCGTGGAAGCTGGACTGATAGAGCTCGCCCCGGGGACCGATGGCGTTCCCCGAGGCCCCGTAGAGCCCATCGGCGAACCGCTCCAGCATGCCGTCGGGAGAGAGACGCCACACCGCGTTCCGGAAGTCGGCGAGGTAGCGGTAGCCCAGCGCGTCCACGGCGACGCCGCCCACGGCGCCGAACCCCGGCACCGAGTCCGACACGAAGAGCGTCCGGACGGAGTCGGTGGGAGCCCTCTCCTGGGCTGCGACCCCCGACGGGAGCAGACAGGTGGCGCCGAGGAGGACCAGCGCGGAGGCGGACCGGAAGGGTCGGCGTCGCGAAGATGACATCTGCATGCTCCGACGGGAGGATCCAGGGTGGGTTCCTCTCCTCGTACGGCCGGCACGGCGGGCCGGTTACCCCACGGCCGGGGGCCTGGACGCGCCGCCTGGACTCCTTGCGTTCCGTGCGGAGCCCGTCGATGCTTGCTCCCATTCGACGGTCCCTGCGGCCGTGCCTCCACGCCCTCGCCTCCTGCCCATGACCGCCGACGACGCCCCCTTCCAGCGTGCCGAGCCCGCGGACGAGCCGCCCCGGCGGTCCCCGCCGGCCTTCCGCACCACGCTGATCCGGGTCCTGTTGGTCCAGGCGGTGGCCCTCGTCCTCCTCTGGGTCCTGCAGGCCCGCTACCACCTCGGATAGGGTCGAGCGCGCGTGCACCCGCTGAACTGGGCCATCGTCCTGGCCTACGTGGCGTACGTCCTGGTGGACGGCGTCCGACGGTCCAAGGACACCGACACCGTCGAGGGCTACTTCCTGGCCAACAAGAGCCTGCCCTGGTGGGCGGTAGGGCTCAGCGTCATGGCCACCCAGCTCTCCGCCGTCACCATGATCGGCACCACGGGGCAGGGGGCCACCGACGGCCTCCGCTTCGTGCAGTTCTACTTCGGGCTGCCCATCGCCATGGTGATCCTCGGGGTCACGCTGGTGCCCTTCCTCCACGGCTCCAAGGTCTACACCGCCTACGAGTACCTGGAAGGCCGCTTCGACGCCAAGACCCGATCCCTCACCTCCTTCCTCTTCCTCATGTCCCGGGGGATGAGCTGCGGGACCATCATCGCCGCCCCCGCCGTCGTCTTCAGCGCGGTCTTCGGCTGGGACCTCACCTGGAGCGTGGCCCTCATCGGCATCCCCACCGTCATCTACACCATGATGGGCGGGGTCCAGGCCGTGACCTGGGCCGACGTGAAGCAGATGGTCCTCATCGTGGTGGCGCTGGTGTCGGTGGTGGTGGTCCTCCTGGTGAAGATGCCGGTGAGCCCCGACGAGGCCCTCCACATCGCCGGCGCCACGGGACGGCTCAAGACCTTCGACTTCAGCTTCAACCTCACCGACACCTACACCTTCTGGTCGGGGATCCTGGGGGGCACCTTCCTCATGCTCTCCTACTTCGGGACGGACCAGAGTCAGGTACAGCGCTACCTCACGGCCCGGTCCGTGGACGAGGCCCGCTCCAGCCTGCTCATGAGCGCCTACTGGAAGATCCCCCTGCAGGCGCTGGTGCTTCTGGTGGGGGTCCTGGTCTTCGTCTACTACCAGTTCCAGCAGCCGCCGCTCCTCTTCAACCCGGACCACGAGGCGGAGGTGGTGGCCCAGCAGGGCGCCCGTTACGACGCCCTTCAGGAGCGCTACAGCGCAACCTTCACCCTCCGGGAGGACGCGGCCCGGGTGGCGGCCGACAGCGACGGCGCCTCCGCCGAGGCCGCGATGGGCACCTTCCTGGAGCGGGAGGCCGAGATTCAGCAGATCCGCGGCGAGGCGCTCGCCCTGGCGGGGGAGGTCACCGGCGAGTCCAGCCGCGATGTGAACTACATCATCCCGAGATTCGTGCTGAGCGAGCTTCCCATCGGGCTCTCGGGACTCTTCATCGCCGGGGTCATGGCGGCGGCCATGTCCAGCATCGCCTCGGAGCTGAACTCGCTCTCCACGGCGTCGGTCATCGACTTCTATCGACGCTGGTACAAGCCGAAGGCCAGCGAAACCCACTACCTCCGGGTGTCGAAGATCACCACGGCGTTCTGGGGGGTCTTCGCCTGTTTCGTGGCGACCTATGCCGCCACCCTGGGCTCCCTCATCGAGGTGGTGAATCGGTTCGGGTCCTTCTTCTACGGGAGCATCCTGGGAGTCTTCCTCCTGGCGATGATCCCCGGAACGGGTGCCGCCGGGGCCTTCTTCGGGCTGCTGGCGGGCATGGGGTGCGTGGCTGCCGTGGCCTTCGGGGCCCCGGAGGTGAGCTTCCTCTGGCACAACGTGGTGGGGGCGCTCACGGTGGTGGTGGTGGGGATGGCGCTGAGCCTGGGGAGTCTCGGAGGGGGGAGCGACGACGGGGCCGCCGAAGGGGCCGCCACGGGCCCATGAGCCTGGACGGCGACCGGCCCACGGTCCACCTGCGCTGTGGGTCGGACATCCGCGAAGGCCTGCAGCGGGCGGGATTCGCAGGAGATTTCCTGGAGTTCGCCGACCCGGTGTGCGCCGGACCGGTGCCGGACCTGCCCCTGGAGGACTACCTGGACCGACGGGCCCGGTGGATCGCGGAGGCCTGGGAGCTGGAGGCCGACGAGGCCCGGACGCGACTGGCTGCGGAGTACTCCGCCCTGGACGCCGTCGCTGAAGGGGTCCGCCTCGTCCTCTGGTTCGAGCACGACCCGTACGACGCTCTGGTCCTGGTCCGGGCCTTGGAGCGCCTCGCCCGCCGCGCACCGCGCCCGGACCTCGAGTTGATCCTCCTGGAGGACTGGCCGGAGGCCTCCTCCCAGGCGGTGGACCCCAAGGCCCGTTTCCGGGGGCTGGGTCAGCTCTCACCGGAGGGACTCCAGGCGGCGTGGGCCACCCGACGACCGGTGGGTGCCGACGTTTTGGCGTACGGGACCGCCGTCTGGGAGGCGCTGGTGCAGCCCGGGTGGGACACGCTGGAAGGGTTGGCCGCCGATCGACCTCCACCCCCCGCCCCCCTGGCCGCCCTCCCCCGTGCACTTCGCCGGTGGCTGGAGGAGCGGCCCGACGACGCCGGGCTCTCCCGGACCCAGCGGCTCATCCTGGAGCGATTGGCCGAGGAGGACCGGAGGGGCGGAGCGCTCTTCCGCGCGCTGCAGGACACGGACCCCCTCCCCTTCCTGGGAGACCTGATGTTCGGGGCCATTCTGGAGGAGCTGGGGGCCGCGGACCCGCCTCCCGTGCGCCGGGACGGCGGTGGGGCCTGGCACGAGGACCGCTGGGCGATCACGCAGTCCGGTCGTCGGACCCTGGAGGGACCGGCTCGTCAGTAGTGGACGATCTCGTCCTTGAGCCGGTAGCTGATGGCAAGGACGTCCTTCTTGGCGCGCTCGCCGATGTCGTTCTCGTCCAGGGCGGCCATGATGTCGTCCACCGCCG
>CAKZOQ010000488.1 GCA_937136445.1 uncultured Gemmatimonadota bacterium | reverse complement strand
GAGGTCCCAGAACTCCCGGCGGGAGACGGCGTCCACCCCGGTGGTGGGCTCGTCCAGGAAGAGGATCCGGGGTCGGTGCACCAGCGCGCAGCAGAGGGCGAGCTTCTGCTTCATCCCCCCGGAGAGGTCGTCGGCCCGTCGACCTGCGAAGGGCGCGATCTGCCGGTAGATGGGGTCGATGACGTCCATCTGCTCCTCGACGGTGGTCCCGAAGGCCACGGCGAAGAATTCCAGGTTCTCCCGGACGGTGAGGTCCCCGTACAGCGAGAATCGACCGGGCATGTAGCCCACCTGCCGGCGGAGCTCCCAGAGGTCCGGCACCACGTCCATGCCCAGGACACGGGCGTGGCCGCGATCGGGTACCAGGAGGGTGGCGAGGATCCGGAAGAGGGTCGTCTTGCCGGCGCCGTCGGGCCCCAGGAAGCCGAAGAGCTCCCCGGGGCGCACCGAGACGCTCACCCCGTCCAGCGCCACCGTTTCGTCGAAGGCCTTGGTGAGGCCCTCCACCAGGACGGCGGAGTCCTGGGGGACGATCACCGGACGTCTCCTCGGGTCAACGCCCCTGTGCCCTCGCGCTCGTCGGCGTCGGCGGTCTCGCCGGGATCCGCGGCACCGTCGGGGAGGACGAGTTCGCCCGGCATTCCGATCTTGAGGAGTCCGTCGGGGTTGGCCACCCGCACCTTCACTCCGTAGACCTGCGCCACCCGCTCCTCCCGGGTCTGGATGGGGGTCGGGGTGAACTCGGCTTCGGAGGCCACCCAGCTCACGCGGCCGGGGAGGGTCCGCAGCCCCCCGTCGGTAGCGTCCACCTGGACTTCCACCGACTGCCCCAACCGCACCCGGGGGAGCTGGCCGCCGCTGACCCAGGCCCGGAGGGTGAGGGTGTCCAGCGGGGCCACCGTGTAGAGCGCTCGTCCGGCCTGCACGAACTCCCCGGGCTCGGCGTAGGTGGCGAGGACGGTGCCGCGCACGGGATTGGTGACGCGACTGCGGGCCAGCCGGTCCTCCACCTGGGCCAGGCGGGTGTCCATGGCGGCGGTCTGCTGCCGGGCGGAGCGGACCCGGGCCCGGGCGGCCTCGAGCTGCTCCTCCAGGACGGTGACGGCGCCCTCGGCCTGAGTGCGCTGGCGGGCCGTCGCCGCCTCCACGTCGTAGAGGCGCGCCACCCGGTCCCGGTCCTCGCGGGCAGTGGCGAGCTGGGCCTGGACGACTCCGATCTGGGCCTCGGCCTCCGCCACCCCCAGGAGGGCGGCACCGCGCTGGGCGTCGAGCTCCCGTCGCTGGAGGGTGAGGGGGACGGTGTCCAGAAGTCCCGCCTCCGCGCCGGCTTCGAGGACCATGCCCTCCTCGGCGGTGAAGCGCAGGAGAGGTGCAGAGAGCTCCGCCGACACCGAGACCTCGGTGGCTTCGAAGTTCCCGTACGCGTCCGGCCCCTCCTCGCTGCAGGCCGCCGTCGCCAGGAGGGCGACCAGCGCCAGGGTGGGGAGGAGCGGGGTGGGGGAGGTGGGGGTGGGCGTCATCGTTCGAGCTCCGCTCCGAGGAGAAGGAGATAGGTGGTCTGGGCCCGGGCCAGCTCGACCCGGTGGCGTGCGTGGGCGACCCGAGCCTCCAGGAGGTCGGTGCGCAGATCGGTGTAGCGGGACACGGGAATGGCTCGTTCGGAGAACTGGGCGCGGGCCTGCCGCTCCACCTGCTCGCGGAGGGCGAGGATCTCCTCGTCGGACGCCAACGCTGCCCGGACGCGCGCCATCGTCCGAATGGGTGCGCGGAGGGCCCGGCGAAGGCTCTCGGTGAAGGCCGCCTCCTCGGTGTCGAGGATCTCGGCCTCCACGGCGAGGGCCTCTTCCTGCCGGGCGCGGCGCCCCCAGCTCCACGGCTGCCAGCTCACCTGGAGGCCGGTGCGCCAATACTCGTGGAGTTCGTCGCGGAACTGGGCGTAGCCGGGGCTGCCGTAGGCCAGCGTTCCGGTGGCGCCCACCCGGGGGCGGCGCTCCGCGGCGACGGCGTCGGCTTCCTGGTCCAGAGCGGCACGACGGGCGTCGAAGACGGCGTAACGGGGGTGGAGCTCGGGCAGGACCTCTTCGGCCATGGATCGGAGGACCGCCACCCGGTCGTCCAGCTCCGGGAGCCGGAGCACCTCGTCGGCGGGGTAGACGCGACCGGTGAGCTCACCGAGGACGTCCAGCGCCGCACGGTAGCCGGCGTCCAGCTCGTCCACCTGCTGCCCGGCGCCCAGCAGCTCCGCCCGCACCAGCGCCGTGTCGCCGGGGAGGGCGGCCCCCGCCTCCACCTGGGCCCGCACCTCGGTGAGGCGCGCGTCCAGGTCGTCCAGAAGCATCTGCGCCTCCCGCTGGCGTTCCTGGAGGAGGGCCACTGAGAAGAAGGCCTCCGCCACCTCCACCCGCACCTCGTGCAGGCGAGCGTCCAGCTCCGCGACGGCGGCGGTGGAGCGGGCCTCCTCGGCGGCGGTGCGGGTGGCCGTGCGTCCGCCGTCCCAGAGGCTCCACTCCGCCTGGAGCGCCGCCTCCCACCGGTCCTTCGGCACCGTGGGCACTGCCGCAGCCACTCCTCCTTCCGGACCCCCTTCAGGGGCGCCGGAGATACCCAGGGGGAATTCGGTCACCTCCGACTGGTAGGAGGCGCTCCCTTCCGCGCGGATCTGCGGCAGGCGGGTGCGGCTCAGGGCGTCGGTGCGGAGGTCGGTGGCGCGTCGCTCCAGGGCCCGCTGGGCCAGGCGCGGGTCGCGGGCCAGGGCGATGGTCTGCAGCTCCGCCAGCTCCAGCGTGTCGGCGCGGGCAGCGGTTTCGGGGCGTGCGAGCGACGGGGCGGCGGCGAGGGAGGCGGCTGTCAGGAGCGCCGTCCCTGCGACGACAGCCAGGAGGAGGACGGCGTGCAGGAGGGCCCACCGCGCATCCCGGTGGGGGCCGCGATCGGGAGCCCGGGGTGCACCCGGGTGGACGTCGGAATGCCTCGTCCGGCCCTTCATGGCCGGAGGCTCCGGAGGAAGAAGTCGGCGAGCCGCTCCCGCCGATCCTCCACGAAGGCTTCGAAGTCGCCTTCTCTATGCCCCATCATGAGCTGGAGCATGGGGCGGGCGGCGAAGGGGAAGATGCAGAGGGAGATCAGGTTCGCCATGAACTGCTCCGTGGCGATGGGTCGGATCCGCCCGGCCTCCACCTCGGCCGCGATCTGCGCGTCCAGTTGCCGGCGGACACGGGTCCCGTGGGCCTGCGGCGTGGCGCCGGTGAGACTCTCCACGAAGGCCGGGAGACGTTCGGGGTGGTAGTGCATCTCCGCCATCACGTACGCCGGGAGACCGGGGGCTTCGGGGAGCACCTCGAGGTAGAGCTCCACCACCCGCCGCACCTTCTCGTCCAGCGGCATCTCCGAGCCCAGCGTCTCGAGGACCGGGGGGAGGAGGCGCCTGGCCTCCCGGGTGAAGACCGCTTCGGCGAGACGATCCTTGGTGCGGAAGTAGTAGTGGAGAAGCGCCTTGTTCACGTCGGCGGCGTCGGCGATCTCCTGCATCCGCGCACCGGAGGTACCGTGCCGGAGAAAGGCGCTTCGGGCGGCGTCCAGGATGCGATCACGGGTCTCGGTCTCGTCGCTCATCGGGGTGTTTGACTAACTGGTTGGTTAACCTACGGCGCTAACCATACGGTCAAGGCCCTGGGGAGTCAACGTCGCTTAGCCGTCGCCCTCGATCTCGCCCACCTCGAGGAGGAACTCCTCCACCACGAGCCAGGTGGGTTCGATGTCGCCGTCCACCCGTTCCTCCACCAGCATGGAAGCGCCGTGGACGCCGGGGTCGGCCACCAAGGTCTGGTGGCCCTGGGCCTCGAAGACCTCCATCTGCTCCTGGACCGCCGGATTCTCCATCTCCGACGCTGGGCGCACGGCCAAGATGGGGGCCAGGAGCCCGCCGGTGGCCTCCTCGCCACGGCAGCCGTCCACCGCCTCTCCGGTGGCAGGGCTGAAGGCCACGACGGCGGAGACGTCGTTGTTGTGGTAGCGCGCCGTCTGGAGGGCCAGGGCGCCGGAATAGCTGCTCCCGAAGAGGACCAGCGGAATGTCGGCCCGTCGGGCCCGGATGTAGCTGACGCCGCTCCGGATGTCCGGGAGGGCCGCGCAGTAGTCGCCATTCCCGGAAGCCGTGCGGTTCTCCCCTCCGAAGCGGTCGCCGCCCTCGCGAAGGTCCACCGCCACCACGTCCCACCCCAGGTAGCCCAGTCGCTCCACCATGGGCTCGTACTCCGCCCGTCCGTTGGAGCCGCCCTGATGCAGGGCCATGATGATGCCGCGGGCCCCGCCCCCCACCGCCCCGTACCAGGTGGCGTGGACGGTGCGATCGTCGGAGGTCACCCAGGTGACGTCCTGGGACTGCTGGGCGGCGCCCGCGCCGGAGAGAGCCACGAAGGCCAGCCCGACGAGGGCGAGGACGGGGAGGGGGTGAAGGCGGCTCATGGCAGATGCAGGTCGATGGAGGAGCACGGGCAGGCGAGGCCGTCCCCGAGCGGGACGAACGCCACCGCAGACACCGTAACCTAGGGCCCGACGGCGCCTCTGCGCAGCCTGCAGGGCCCGGCAGGGTGGTGGTAGCCTACTCGAACTCCATCCAGGCCAGCACCTCCTTCTGCACCTCCGCCGTGGCTTCGTTGATGGCCGGGACGCCCTCGGCACCCCGCGTGACCCGAAGGGGGCGATCCCCCGGCTCGGACTCCACCAGCTCCACCAGGGCGTCCACGATC
>CAKZOQ010000487.1 GCA_937136445.1 uncultured Gemmatimonadota bacterium | reverse complement strand
CTGGGCGTCGCTGACGCGGCGGTCGGCCTGGTCGTCGGGGGTGGTCTGGGGCATGAACGTGCCTCGGCAGAGGCGTGATGCGGTGCTGGAGGGGGAGGGCAGGGGGGATCCAATGTAGGGTCGATGGCGGTGGGAGCGCCAAGACCATCCAGGGACGGTGGATCCTCAATCCATGATCTACCCCTCCAGAAGGGCCCGGTTCGGGGACGGTCGGGCGAGGAAGGGCCGGGTGCGTAGGCTAGGGCCGCGGGCGCTGGGGGAAGACCAGGGTCCACACCGTGTCCTGCACGAAGGAGTCGTCGGGATGGCGGGAGAGGAGGGCAGCCAGCAGGGCCGGGTCCGACGTCCCGAGGGAGACGCCCGCCAGGACCCCGACCGTGGGGGAGGGGAGGGGCACCGTGTCCGCCGGGGTGTCGTCGGGGATCTCCGGGATGTTCGCGGGGCGGGGGGGCTGCTCGACCGCGCGCCAGCGACGAGCCTCGACGACGAAGCCGTCGCCTTCGAAGCTCGCTCCCGGGGGCAGGTAGGGCGCCAGGCCCTCGGGCACCTGGCCCGGAGGAGCGGACACGGGCCAGCTCCCTTCGGCCGCTCGGTGCTCCTCGTACCCCATCCGCACCTGCTGCACCCATTCCTGAGCGGCCTGGATCCGAGCGTCGCGGGCAATCCGGTGGACGACGGGCACGACGAGGGCGGCGAGGACGGCAAGCGCCGCAAGCCCCACCACCACGTCTGCCACCAAGAAGCCCGCACCGTCGCGGCGCGCCTTCACGGGAGGTGCGGATGCCGAAGCCAGCGCTCTGCAAGCGACCGGGCGGTGGCGGGCGGGTCGGTACCGTCGTGGATCACCACCCCGACCCCCGGCGCCCTGAGGGTGAGCTGGTAGCTGCGGTTTCCGGTCCGGAGGTAGCGGACGTCGGACCCCGAGGCCCCCACCTCCTCCAGGCTGGCGGGCAGGCGCGCCGATTCCAGGCGAAAGGCGTCGATCTCCAGCGCGTGGAGCAGGAGGGTGGCCTCCATGCCTCGCCGGAGATCGGCCGGAGTGAGGTCGGGCGGTGGCGGGCCAGTGAGCAGCCGCGGAGGCGCCAGCAGGAGGAGCCCGGCCACCAGGAACAGGGCACAAGCTCCGAGGAGCTTCCACCCGGTGCGCGTGCCCATGGGATTGCCCACCGGGCCGCTGTACTGGGCGTCCTGGGCCAGGGCGTGGGCCACCGTCTCCTTCAGGAGTCGATCCCTCAGCGCCGGATCGCTCAGCTCCTCCCCGTCCTCCAGCATCACCTCGTCCGGCCCGGGTGCGGCATCCGGCCGGACCCCCGGTTCCACCTCGGGTGCCTGCTCCTCGTCCCGGTGCTGGGGATCGGGGCGCTCCGAGCGAGTGGACATGGACGAGGGGCCGTCAGTCCCGCACGAGCTTCCGGTACTTCACCCGTTCGGGCCGGAGGGCGTCGGCGCCGAGACGGCGCTTCTTGTCCTCCTCGTACTCCTCGTAGTTGCCCTCGAACCACACCACCCGGCTCTCGCCTTCGAAGGCGAGGATGTGGGTGGCGATGCGGTCGAGGAACCAGCGGTCGTGGGAGATGACCAGCACGCATCCTGCGAAGTCGAGGATGGCGTTCTCCAGGGCCCGGAGCGTATCCACGTCCAGGTCGTTGGTGGGCTCGTCCAGGAGGAGGACGTTGCCGCCCTCCTTGAGCAGCTTGGCCAGGTGGAGCCGGTTCCGCTCTCCGCCGGAAAGGACCCCTACCTTCTTCTGCTGGTCGGCGCCCCGGAAGTTGAACCAGGACAGGTAGGCCCGGGGGTTCACCTCGGCCCGGCCGAAGTGGAGGACGTCGGCGCCGCCGCTCACCTCCTCGAAGACCGTCTTCTCGCCGTCCAGCGCATCCCGGGACTGATCCACGTAGGCGAGCTCCACGGTCTGGCCCACCTCCAGCGTCCCGGCGTCGGGCTCCTCTTCACCCACGATCATGCGGAAGAGCGTCGTCTTGCCGGCTCCGTTTCCGCCGATGATCCCGACGATGGCCCCGGCGGGAACGTCGAAGGAGAGATCATCGATGAGGAGCTTGTCCCCGAACCCTTTGGTGAGCCCGTTCGCCCGGACGACGACGTCCCCGAGGCGCGGTCCCTTGGGGATGAGGATCTCCGCCGACTTCAGCCGCTCCCGCTCATCCGCGGCCAGGAGCTCCTCGTAGGCGTTCACCCGGGCCTTCCCCTTGGCGTGGCGCGCGGTGGGGGACATGCGGATCCATTCCAGCTCCCGATCCAGGGTGCGCTGGCGGGCGCTGGCCCGCTTCTCCTCCACCCGGAGGCGCTCCTGTTTCTGCTCCAGCCAGGAGGAGTAGTTGCCCTTCCAGGGGATGCCCTGGCCTCGATCCAGCTCCAGGATCCACTCCGCCACGTTGTCCAGGAAGTAGCGGTCGTGGGTAATGGCTACGATGGTCCCCGGAAAGGCGTCCAGGTGGTGCTCCAACCAGGCCACCGACTCGGCGTCCAGATGGTTGGTGGGCTCGTCCAGGAGCAGCATGTCCGGCTGCTCCAGGAGAACCCGGCAGAGGGCCACCCGACGGCGCTCCCCGCCGGAGAGGGTGGTGACGTCGGCATCTCCGGGCGGGAGGCGCAGCGCGTCCATGGCCACCTCGACCGTGCGGTCCAGGTCCCAGGCGCCGGCGGCCTCGATACGATCCT
>CAKZOQ010000486.1 GCA_937136445.1 uncultured Gemmatimonadota bacterium | reverse complement strand
TCACCTACCGCGTCTTCGCCTGCGCCGTGCACGTGGCCGGATCGAGCGAAGAGGCCATGGACTACCTCCTGGGTCGGTGGCCCTTCGACAACCGGCATCGCCACCCTTCGCCCCACGTCATCATCCTGGATCTGGGCCTCCCGGGGATGGGGGGACTGGACTTCATGCGGTGGCTCGACGAACGGGAGGAGTCCTGGTCGACCACCCCCGTGGTCGTCTTCACGGCGAACCAGGACCGCTCCGTCGCCGCCCAGGCCACGGCGCTGGGAGCCCGGGAGATCATGGTGAAGCCCTCGGATTTCGGCGAACTCGTGGACACCGTGGAGCGCGTCCTCCGGCGGTGGCGCCCCCCGAACGTCGCCTCCTAGCGCCTCGACCACCTGTCCGGACCGGCTCCGGGGTCGCTCTCTCAGCAGCCCCTCCACCCCGGACGGTTCTCGCAGTACTTGCTCCGATTCGAGGGCCCGGCTATACATAGCGAGACTTTATAGTTTCTCGCTCTGTATCTTCCCACCGGACGCAGAACCATGGACTCGCCCCAGCGGTTCCTCCCCCTGACCCACGTCGTCTACCACGTCCTCCTCTCCCTCTCCCATGGCAACCGCCACGGATACGGGATCATCAAGGACGTGGCGCGGCGCACAGGGGGACGGCTGGAGCTGGAAGCGGGGACGCTCTACGCGGCGGTGAAGCGACTCGGCGACGATGGTCTCATCCAGGACGTCGCGGCACCCCCGGACACCGACGCCCGACGCCGCTACTACGGCCTCACCGAGCTGGGGACCGCGGTGCTCCGGGCGGAATCGGAGCGACTGGAGGAGCTGGTGCAGCTGGCGCGGGATGCCCGGATCCTGCCGTCCCACGGCCGGGCCTGAGCATGCTCCTCTGGTACCGACGCCTCCTGGTCCTCCTTCCCCGGGGCTTCCGACGGGAGTTCGGGGAGGAGATGTGCCGGGTGGTGGAGGAGCACTGGCGGGCACGGCGACAAGAGTTCTCGCCTCCGGAGATGGCGGGCTTCTGGCTCCGGCAGGCGGGGGCGGTGCTTCGGGCCGCGGTGACGGTGCGGATGGGCGGACGGGACCAGGGGAGCGCAATCCTGCGTACCCTGGCGGTGCGGAACGCGGACGGGAGGGGAACGATGGACGGCTTCTGGATGGACCTACGG
>CAKZOQ010000485.1 GCA_937136445.1 uncultured Gemmatimonadota bacterium | reverse complement strand
TCCGGGAGGAGCTCACCGCTCGACGGGCGGAGGACTTCGACGACGAGGGTCCGCTCTGGACCCGTCTGCTGGGCCGGTTCGAGGCCGGCGACGCGGGAGCGTTGTCGGGCATCCTCGTGGAGTGGGGACGCCTCGTGGAGTCCCAGGGACATGTCTATGGCGCCGGGGAGATCCTGGAAGCCGCCTTCGCCCTGGCCGTGGCCTGCGGGGACGCGGAGACCGCGGTGGACGCCGCACAGCAGGCCGGCCGGTCGGCTCGGCACCGCGGCGATTGGGATGATTCCGGACGCTGGTACGACGTCGCCCGCGACGTTTCCGAGGCCGCTGGTTGGCCCGCCCGGACCGCGGTGGTGCTGGAAGGTTCGGCCATCGCCTACCGGGAGCGTGGAAACCTCCCGGCGGCCCGGTCGGTCCTCCAGCGGGCCATGGAGGTTGCGGACGACGCCTCCGATGCCTTCGCTCGGGCTCGGGTCCATCACGGGTTCCTCAACCTCGAGCATGCCGCCCACAACCTGCCGGACGCCGCCCGTCACGGATGGCAGGCGGTGGAGCTGTACGAGGGCGCGGAGGATCGCGTCCGCTGCCTGGCAGGTCTCGGGGGTCTTCTCCTCGAGATGGGTGAGCTGGATGCCTCCCAGGATGCCTGGCGGCTGGTGGATCACCTCGCCGCCCAGAAGTACTACCGACTCTACGCCGCAGACGCGTTGTCCCATATCGCGGCGCTGCGAGGCGATGCTGCGGAGTTCGGCCGCCTCGCGGCGGTCTCGGATCGACTCGGCTGGTCCGACGGTCCCTCGGCGGCGAAGGGGCAGATCCTTCTCCACCGTGGCTTGAGCTATCAGGCGCTGGACCGACGGGGCGAGGCACGCTCCTGGTTGGAACGCGCCGTCTCCTACGCGGAGACCGCAGAGCTCCACCAGATCCTCTTCGAGGCCGAAGAGGCTCTGGCCAAGCTCGACGCCGTGGCCTCCGCTCGGGAGGAGCCGGCGCTGGAAGACCGGGCCACCACCCCGGTGGTCACCGAGGGGGGAGCCGGTCTCCAGACCATGCGGGAGTCGCTGGTCGGGGCGTGACCCCCCGGGAATCAGCCGCCGGAGTCCGGAATGTAGCCACCGTCCATGCCACCGGAGTCCGGAATGTAGCCGCTATCCATGCCGCCGGAGTCCGGGATGTAGCCACAGGACAGCGCGGCGGACTCGGCGCATTCCGGAGCCGTGAGCGAGGAGCTGCCACAGGCGGTGGCGGCCAGGGAAAGGAAGGCCAGAGCGAGCAGACGGCGAACGGATCGGGTGTTCATCGGGAGTCCTTGGAGTCGCCAGGGGTCACGTGTTTTCGATTGCCTGTAAGGTGCCGGTCCTGCCCCCCGCCCCTCGCATCTTTTTCCCCATAGGGTATATCTTTTCCGAAGATCATGGCCTTCTTCGCAGGATTATCCGCCGACACGGGACTCCGGAGCGCTGTCTGCTCGGCGCTTTCGGAGAGGTACGTCACGGCGGCCTGCGGCACCATGCCCCGCCTCCTCCACCTGGTGCGGGAGCGGCCGGTGACGGGGGTGGTGGTGGACGAGGCGGCGGTGGCGGACCGGCCGGGCGGCATTCCCGGAGCCGTGTCGGAGATCCGCATGCATTTTCCGAGCGTCAGCCTGGTCTTCCTCGCCGGACCCCGTACAGATCCCCTCACCCTCCTCCGTCTGGGTCGGGAGGGGATCGACAGCCTGGTGCTTCTCTCGCCAGAGGGGCTGCTGCAGTCGCTGCCGGGGGCCTGCGCGCAGGCCTACAGGCGCAGCGTTCCGTCTCTGGTAGCCCGCCGGGTGAGCCCCTATCTTCCCATGTGGGAGGCGCGGG
>CAKZOQ010000484.1 GCA_937136445.1 uncultured Gemmatimonadota bacterium | reverse complement strand
GTGTCCGGCATGATGGTGTCGGCCTTCGCCCTACGGGGGATTCTCGCATGACGACCGCATCCCGGGGTCTCGGCTGGCTCAGCATCGCCCGTCTGGGCCTCGTTCAGGTGGCCATCGGTGCGGTGGTGGTCCTCATGACCTCCACCCTCAACCGCGTCATGGTGGTGGAGCTCGGCCTGGTCGCCTCCATTCCCGGCGCCCTGGTGGCCCTCCACTTCTTCGTCCAGCTCGTGCGGCCCCAGATGGGCTTCGGCTCCGATCGGCACGGACGCCGCATTCCCTGGATCCTCGGCGGGATGGCCGTGGTGGTGGCCAGCGGCATCGGTGCCGCCCTGTCCACGGCCCTCATGGCGTCGAACCCGGCGCTGGGGCTGGTGGCCGCGGTCCTGGCCTTCTTCCTCCTGGGCGCCGGCGTGGCCGCGTCGAGCACCCCCTTCCTGGCTTACCTGGCGGAGCGGGTGCACCCCGACCGCCTGGCCGGTGCCGCGGCCGTCACCTGGATCATGATGATCACGGGGATCATCGTGACGGCGGGGACGGTGAGCGCGGTCCTCGATCCCTACACCCACGGACGGCTGGTCCTGGTGACCACCGGCGTCGGGCTCACCGCCATGGCGCTGGTGTTCCTGGCCGTGGCCGGGCGACCCGACGGTGCTCTCACCGACGAAGGGTTCTCGACCCCCGATGGCGAGCAGCTGGGCGAGGTGAACTTCCGGCAGGCCTTCGCCGCCATGTGGGCCGAGCCAGAGTCCCGTCGCTTCGCCACCTTCATCTTCGTCTCCATGCTGGCCTACTCGGCCCAGGACATCATCCTGGAGCCCTTCGCCGGCGTGGTCTTCGGGATGACACCCGGCGAATCCACCGCCATCGCCGGGATGCAGCACGGCGGTGTTCTCGTAGGCATGATCGGCGGCGCCGTGGTGGCGTCGCGCTTCGCATCGCTCCGGGTCTGGTCCGCGGTGGGCTGTGTGGCCTCGGCGGCGGCGCTGGTCTTCGTCATCGCCTCCGCCCAGATGGGGAGCGCCGGCCTGATGAAGGGGTCGGTCTTCGGCCTCGGGCTCGCCAACGGCGTCTTCGCGGTGGCGGCCATCGGCGCCATGATGGGCCTCACCGTGAAGGGAACCGGTGGCGCCGGACTCCGGATGGGCTTCTGGGGAGCCTCCCAGGCGCTCGCCTACGGCCTCGGCGGATTCCTGGGCGCGGCCGCCTCGGACATCGCCCAGTCGGTCCTGGGGTCCCCCTCGGCCGGCTACGCGGTGGTCTTCGGAAGCGAGGCCTTCCTCTTCCTTGTCGCCGCCGGCCTGGTCCTCGGGACCGCCCGCGAGACCTCCATCTCCGGCGCTCCGGCGCTGGCCCGGGCCGGCAAGGCCATGGTGGCGGCGTCATGAGCGGCCCACGCTACGACGTCGTGGTGGTGGGTGGCGGGCCCGCAGGGGCCACTGCGGCCCAGGAGCTGGCCCAGGCCGGGCGCTCGGTCCTCCTTCTGGACCGGGGCGGACGGGTGAAGCCCTGCGGCGGGGCGGTCCCGCCCCAGCTCCTCATCGACTTCGACGTGCCGGAGTCCCTCCTGGTGAACCGGGTGGACACCGCCCGCATCCTCTCCCCCACGGGTACCCATGTGGACATCCCGGTGGGGGACGGCTACGTGGGCATGGTGGACCGGGAGCACTTCGACGAATGGCTCCGCGAGCGGGCCGTCACCGCGGGGGCGGAACGGGCTGCCGGGACCTTCACCGACTTCACGCGCGGTCCCGACGGAGGGCTGACCGTCCGGTACCGCCCGTCGGGGGCCTCGGCGGAGACGGTGGTCTCGGTGCGGGCCCGATATCTGGTGGGTGCGGACGGAGCCACCTCGAAGGTGGCCCGCCAGGCCCTCCCCGAGGAGAAGGGCAGCTACGTCTACGCCTACCACGAGATCGTGGAGTCGCCGTCGGAGCCCACCGAGCACTTCGATCCGGTCCGGGCCGACGTCTACTACGAGGGGGAGCTCTCCCCGGACTTCTACAGCTGGGTCTTCCCCCACGGCGAGACCACCAGCATCGGCACCGGCACGGCGCACCGGGGCTTCGGAATGCCCGAAGCCATGGATGCCCTCCGGGCTCGTCTGGGCCTGGGTGAAGACGTGGCTCCCACCATCCGGAAGGAAGGGGCACCCATTCCCCTCTCCCAGCGGAGCCGCTGGGACGACGGAACGGCCGTCATCCTCGCTGGCGACGCCGCCGGTGTGGTGGCTCCGTCGTCCGGCGAGGGCATCTTCTACGCCATGACGAGCGGGCGCCGCGTGGCGGAGGCCGTGGACCGGTGCCTGGCCACCGGATCCCCCAAGCACCTCAAGTCGGCGAGACGCCGCTTCAACCGTGAGCACGGGATGGTCTTCTTCGTCCTGGGCGTCATGCAGCGCTTCTGGTACGCCGACGACGGTCGCCGGGAGCGCTTCGTGGCCATCTGCGCCGATCCGGACGTGCAGCGATTGACCTTCGAGGGCTACAAGCGGAAAAAGCTCGTGAAGGCCGATCCCCTGGCGCACGCCCGCATCTTTCTCAAGAACGTCGGTCACCTCACCGGGCTGGTCCGCGCATGAATCCCGCTCAACCCGCCCGCTCCGGTCCACAGACCGGTCCCAGGCCCATGCCGTCTCCGCGCATGGCGCTCCGCACCTCGCGGGGCACCAGCTATATGGAACGAACCCGCCCCCTCCTGGAGGACGCGCTGGAGGCGTCGGTGGGGCGCGACGCCGGCCCCCTGGGCGCGGTGCATCACGCCATGGCCCAGGCCGTGGGTACGCGAGGTCGAGGCGGACGCCGCTGGAGACCCCTCCTGACGTTGGCCGCCGCCGAGGCCGCCGGCATCGAGCCCGAAGACGCACTTCCTGTGGCGGTGGCCGTGGAGCTCACCCACACGGCGTCGCTGGTGCTGGACGACATCCCCTGCATGGATGACAGCGACCACCGGCGCGGCCAGGAGTCCACGCACCTCCTGGTGGGTAGCGCCGGGGCCATCCTCCTCTCCGTGGGCCTCTTGGCCCGGGCCGCCGAAATGCTCGCCGGCTCCGCGGGCGAGGTGGACGGCCTCTGCAGCGACTGGGGCCGCACCTTCGGACTGGAGGGGATGGCAGGAGGCCAGGCGGTGGATCTTTCGGCGAAGGGACCGGTGCGGGGCGCGCTGCGGCGCCTCCATCGGGAGAAGAGTACGGCCCTCTCCGCCTTCGCCGTGTCGGCGGGGGCCCGGGTAGCCAGGGCTCCGGACGACACCCGCCTCGGGCTCTTCCGCTTCGGTCGCGACCTGGGGTGGGCCTACCAGCTCGCCGACGACGCGGTGGACCTGGAAGAAGATCGGGCGTTGGGCCGGGCACCTGGCGGACGCCGTCCCCGACGGCAGAGCGGCATCCTGCTTCGCAGGGCACTGAACGCGCTGGAGCACACCCCTGGACTGGACGGGGAGGGCCGGCGATTGCTGGCATCCCTGGCCGTCCTGGTCGTGCCCTCGGCGACAACGGAATCGAATCAGGAGGCCTCGTGCTGATCTCTATCGGACTCGACTTCGGGTTCGCCCCCATCGATGTGCGGGAGCGGTTCCATCGCTCCGACGCCGAGGTCGAGGGGCGGTATGCCTCGATGGATCGCTCCCGACGGGGCGTGGAAGTAGTGTTCGTCTCCACCTGCAATCGGTTGGAGCTCTACGCCTGGGATCCTTCGGCGGCAGCCGATCCGGATCGGGCCTTCCGGGCCCTGGCCGGTCATTGGGCGCCGGGGCGGGCGGAGCGGGACGAACTCCTCCAGCGCTCCAAGCTCCGGTCCGGACGCGCCGTCGCCCGGCATCTGCTGGCGGTGGCGGCAGGACTGGAATCACAGATCCTGGGCGACATCCACATCCTGGGGCAGCTCCGGAAGTCCTTCCGGGCGGCCCAACGCGCCGACGCGCTGGGCTCCCACCTGCACCGGCTCTTCCAGGTGGCGTTCCGCGCCGGCAAGGCGGTGCGTCGGGAAACGGAGCTCATGGCAGGCCGGAGCTCCGTGGGATCCGAGGCGGCGGGGCGTGCCCTGCGCGTCTCCGAGCCCGCCCAGGACCGCCACGTGGTGGTGCTGGGCTGCGGGAAGGTAGGGAGCCACGCCGCCGAGACCCTGGCCGAGCGCGGGGTGGGCCGGCTGACGCTGGTGAACCGCACCCGGAGCCGCGCCGAATCCCTCGCCCGGGAGCTGGACGCCGAGGTGGTGGACTGGGCGGAGCTTCACGAGGTGGTGGCCGGGGCCGACGCCGTCATCGTGGCCACTGGAGCCCCCACCCCCATCCTGAAGGTCCGGGCCCTCCATGAGCTGCGCGCCGACGCGTCGGCCCGGGAACGGCCTCTTCTGGTCCTGGATGTGGGCATGCCGCGAAACGTGGCTCCGTACTCCGAAGGGGAGGCCTCGGGCGTCCTCCTGGTGGATCTGGACGCCCTCCATCCCGAGATGGCTTCGGTGGAACGGGCGCGCCGAGCCGCCGTGCCGGAGGCCGAAGAAGTGGTCGAGACCGAGGTGGAGACCTTCTTCTCCTGGCTCGCCGTCCAGCCTGCCCGGGAAGCACTGGAGCCCCTCCGGGAGACCTTGATCGCCATCTGCGAGCGCGAGTTGGCGTACGCGGCAGGTGAGGAGGTGGCGAACCGAACGGCCAGCCGCATCGTGGCCAAGGTCCTTGCCAGCCCCATGGTACACCTTCGGGACGAGTGCCAGAACGGACGTCCGGTGACGGACGTGGCCGCCGTGCTCTCGACCCTTTTCGCCGACGAATCCGAAACGGGCCCCTCGCCCGCTCTCAACCGAGGAGACTGACATGGAGGCCTCTCTGGATCGTGGCCGGACAGGACCCCCGGCCCTACTGCGTTCCGCTCCGGCTCGCCGCGCACCGGCTCTGCCGCGGCGCACGCGGGTGGCCCATCGGATGGCGACCATTCAACAGGAGATCATCGCCTTCTTCGAGAGCTTCGAGCCGGAGCAGCGCTTTCTGGAGGATTCCTGGGAGCGCCCCGGCGGCGGAGGCGGGGTGGCGCGTGTCCTGACCGACGGCGAGACCTTCGAGAAGGTGGGTGTGAACTGGTCTCAGGTCTTCGGGCCGGTACCCGCTCCCCTGCAGGAGCACCTGGACGGTGCCGCAGAACTCGGGCCGCTGGGCGAGTTCTTCGCCACCGGTGTGAGCGTGGTGGCGCACCCCCGGAGCCCCATGGTGCCCATCGTGCACCTGAACGTGCGCTTCTTCGAGCTGGCCGATC
>CAKZOQ010000483.1 GCA_937136445.1 uncultured Gemmatimonadota bacterium | reverse complement strand
CGCCCTCGATCTGGCGCCTCCGGCGTGAAGCCCGCGGCATGCCGCTGCCCCCCGGTACTCCACCCACCACCTCCTCCGGAGACGGACTCGTGCACGCCCTCCTCCAGGACCTCCGCTTCGCGCTCCGTCAGATGCGATCCGCGCCCGGCTTCACCGCCGTCGCCGTCCTCTCGCTGGCACTGGGCATCGGGCCCAACACCGCCATCTTCTCGCTGGTGGACAGCCTCCTCCTCCAGGAGTGGGGGGTGGAGGAGCCCGCCGGAGTGATGGACATCTACAACCTCACCGACGACGGTCGCTACTTCTATTCCTCGTACAGCCTCTACGAGCGGATCCTGGAGGGCGGCGACGACGCCTTCGCGCAGGTGGCGGCCTCGGCCCAGTACCAGGGCAACCTGGAGGACGCCGGCGCCGGAAGCCTCTTCCTGGGCGAGCTGGTGACGGGCAACTACTTCGACGTCCTGGGCGTCCAGGCGGTTCAGGGGCGCACCTTCCTGCCGGAGGAGGACGCCACCCCGGGCACCCACCCGGTGGTGGTGGTCTCCCACCGCTACTGGCGGGTCCACCACGGGTCGGATCCGGGCCTGGTGGGCTCGGAGGTCCGGCTCAACGGCCGGCCCTACACCGTGGTCGGCGTCGCGCCGGAGGCCTTCAAGGGCCGCATCGCCCCGGGGATCGGGACCGACTTCTGGGCGCCCATCCGGATGTATCCGCACCTGGCTCCCACCCAGATGACCAATGGGAACCTCCTCTTCATCGGGCGCCTCGAGGAAGGAGTCTCCGCCGACCAGGCCCGCTCGGTACTGGACGCCGTGGCGGCGCGCTTCAACGCCGAGCGGCCGGAGCGTCGGTCCCAGTTGGAGTTCGGGGCCGTGACGCTGGACGAGATCATGATCCACCCCACCTTCGACGGCGTCCTCCGGCCCATCCTGGCGCTGGTCTTCGTGGCGGTGGGTCTGGTGCTCCTGGTGGCGTGCGTGAACCTGGCGGGCTTCCTCCTGAGCCGCGCCACCGATCGGCGCCGGGAGATGGCGGTACGGGTGGCCATGGGTGCCGGTCGGGGCGACATCGTGCGGCAGCTCCTGGTGGAGTCACTGGTGCTGGCCGTCCTGGGCGGAGCCATGGGTCTGATCCTGGGGCTGGGGGTGGCGCGGGCCTTCGGGAGCGTCGAGTTGCCACTGGGCCTGGCCCTGACGCTGGAGCCCGGCCTCAATCCCAGGGTGCTGGCCTTCACCGGTGGCGCGGTCCTCCTCGCGGCCGTCCTCTTCGGGCTGACGCCGGCGCTGGAGGCGGCCCGGTCGCCGGTGGCCGCCACCCTCCGGGACGAAGCGGGGAGCAGCGGAGGTCGGCGGAAGGTGGGGGCGCGGGGTTTCCTGGTGGCGGCGCAGATGGCGCTCTCCACGGTGCTCCTGGTGGGGGCGGGTCTCTTTCTGCGGAGTCTGGACGCCGCCACCCAGGTGGACGTGGGATTCGATACCGGCCCGGCCGCCGTCCTGACGGTGGAGGCGTGGGCCGCGGACATGGCCCCGGAGGAGCAGTCGGCCTTCGCCCGGGACCTCTTCGAGGAGGTGCGAGCCCTCCCGGACGTCCGGATGGCGGGGATGACCACCCGCCTACCCCTTGAGACCGGGGTGACCAACAACAGCTTCATCGTCCCCGGGGTGGAGCCGCCCCCGGACCAGGATCGGTGGGTGCTGGAGCTGGCCTACGTCACGCCGGGCTACTTCGAGACGCTGGGCATCCAGCAGGTGGACGGCCGCACCTTCCAGGAGACGGACCGGGAGGACGGCCGCTCGGTGGCCGTCCTGAGCCGGGCTGCGGCGGATCGCTTCTGGCCGGGGGAGAGCGCCCTGGGTCGGGTGCTGCACCGCGGCGGCGACCCCGACGACGAGCTCACCGTGGTGGGGGTGGTGGACAACGCCAAGATCTGGAGCCTCACCGAGCCGCCCCGTCCCTACCTCTACCTCCCGGCCACCCAGGGGTCGGGCTGGGGGCACTACCACCTGGTGGCCCGGGGGAACGCGAGCCCCATGGAGCTGGCGGCCCGCATGCGCGATCGGGCCCGGGCGCTGGCGCCGGACGTCTACATCTCCCGGGCGGGGACCATGGACGACCACCTCTCCTACATCTTCTTCCTGCCCCGGGCGGCGGCCCTCCTCCTGGTGATGGTGGGTGGGCTCGCCGTGGTCATGGCCTGCGTGGGCCTGTACGGGATGGTGAGCTACGCCGTGGCCCGGCGGACCCGGGAGATGGGGATCCGCCTGGCCCTGGGCGCCGAGCGTTCGTCGGTGGTGGCGCTGGTGGTGCGGAGGGGACTGCTCCTGGTGGCGGTGGGGGGAGCGGTGGGTCTGGGGGCGGCGCTCCTGGCCGGGCGGGCGGTGGAGGGCTTCCTCATCGGCGTGGGCGGGCTGGACCCGTGGGCGCTGGCCGGGGCGCCGCTGGCCCTGGCCGTCCTGGCCGGAGTGGCCGCCTGGCTCCCCGCCCGGCGGGCGGCGCGGGTGGATCCGGTGGAGGCGCTGCGCAGCGAGTGAGGGCGGGCGTCTGGGGCACCCTCGGCCGGTCCGGTTAGATTGCACCTCCGACGCCGGCGGCTCCAACCGCCGGCCCTCCCACGTCCGGCCCGACGACCTGCACCCCCTCCCTCCGGCCATGGACCCTGCCCAGAACCCCGACGCCGCCCTGGAGCCCGCTACGGACTCCAGCGATGCCCGGGCGTACTACGAGCTCACCAAGCCGGGGATCGCCGGGTACGTCATGATCACCGCCGGGGTGACGGCCTTCGTCGCCTCCCGGGGACGGCTGGAGCTGGGGCTGGCCATCCACACCATGGTGGGCACGGGGCTGGCCACCGCCGGCGCCCTGGCGCTGAACCAGTGGGTGGAGCGCGACGTGGACGCCGTCATGAAGCGCACCCGGGGTCGGCCCATTCCGTCGGGTCGGATCCGTCCGGGCGCGGCCCGGGCCTTCGGGCTGGGGCTCTTCGTGGTGGGCATCGCCTACCTGACCCTCCTCGCTGGATGGCTCCCTGCGCTCCTCGCCGCCGCTTCCGCAGCCGCCTACCACTGGATCTACACGCCCCTCAAGTCCCGGTCGTACTTCGCCACGCTGGCCGGCGGGGTGCCGGGTGCCCTCCCCACCCTCATCGGCTGGACCGCCGTCCGCGGGACGGTGGACCTGGGGGGCTTCGCCGTCTTCGCCATCGCCTACCTCTGGCAGCTTCCCCACGTCCTGGGTCTGGCCTGGATGCTCCGGGAGGACTACGGACGGGTGGGATTCAAGCTCATCCCACCCCACGACGACGCCGGACGGGTCATCGGCCTGCACATGGTCATGGCCACCTCCGCCCTGGTCCCGGTGAGCCTGGTACCTACGGTCCTGGGCTACACGGGGACCGTCTACTTCTGGGGGGCCCTGGCCACCAGCCTCGCCTTCCTGGTCGTCAGCCTGGCGACGGCCCGGGTGCTGAGCGACGCCTCGGCGCGTAGGGTCTTCTTCGCCTCCCTCCTGTACCACCCGGTCCTGCTGGGCCTCATGCTCTTCGACACCGTCCGCGTCTAGATCGGAGTCTCCATGCCCCGCCTCCTCGCCCTCGTCGCCCTACTCGCCGTCATGACGCCACCACCCCCCGCCGCCGCCCAGGACGCCGACGACGAC
>CAKZOQ010000482.1 GCA_937136445.1 uncultured Gemmatimonadota bacterium | reverse complement strand
AGTCCCGTGGCGAAGGGGTCCAGCGTGCCGGTGTGGCCGATCTTGCGGGTCCCCAGCGCCTTCCGGGCCCGGGCCACCATGTCGTGGGAGGTGGGGCCCCGAGGCTTGTCCACAGGGAGCACGCCCTCGGGGGGCGGGGTCACCCGCGACCCGCCCCGGACTCGGACTCCCCGGGATCGGCCGCCACGGCGTCGTCGTCCGGGCCTGCGTCGGCCGGCGAAGCCGGACCCTCGGGGGACCCGGCGACCTCGTCGTCGCCGGACGCACCCTCCTCGTCGTCCTCGGGCAGGACCTCGCTGAGGATGGACTCGATGCGCTGGGCGTGCTCCAGCGATCGGTCGATCTGGAAGCGGAGCTCGGGGACGTGCCGCAGCGTGAGGCTCTCGGCCAGGAGCCGGCGGACGTAGGGGGCGGCCGTCTCCAGCCCCTCCAGCGTTTCGGCCTTCTCCTCGTCGGAGCCCATCACCCGGACGAAGACCCGGGCCACGGCCAGGTCTTTGACGGTCTCGACCCCGGTGACGGTGACCACCCCTACCCGGGGATCGCGCACCTCCCGTCGGAGGATCTGGGCGATCTCCCGCTTGAGCTGCTCGTTGATGCGTGCCAGTCGATTGGACATGGGATCCCGGAAGACTAGTGGACGTCCCGTCGAAGATCGGAGATGAGGGCGCGGCCGTTGTCCGCCACCAGGTCGTCGGCCTTGTCCAGGACGCCGTCGGCGAAGCGGCGGTCGTTGGTCACCAAGACCAGCGACAACTCGGCGCGGTCGTGGACGTCCTGGAGACCCGTCTCCGCCACGGAGACGTTGAACCGCCGACGGAGCCGATCCTTGAGGGATCGGACCACCGAGCGCTTCTCCTTCAGGGAGGAGCACCCGGGAATGGTCAGCGTCCAGGTCTGGGAGGCGATGATCACGTGGACCTCGGAGGCGCTTCCTGCGGCGCGGTGCAGGGGGAGGAGCGGTCCGTCAGCTGGCGCCGGCCAGCGTCCGGGCCACTTCCTCCACGGTGTAGCACTCGATGACGTCGCCGACCTTCACATCGTTGAAGTTCTCGATGCCGATGCCGCACTCGAAGCCTTCCCGAACCTCCTTCACGTCGTCCTTGAAGCGCTTCAGCGAACCGATCTCGCCGTCGTAGACCACGATTCCGTCGCGGACGAGACGGGCCCGACCCTTCCGGGCGATGCGGCCCTCCTGCACGTAGCAGCCGGCGATGGTCCCGACTCGGGACACACGGAAGGTCTCGCGGACCTCGGCGCTGCCCTCGATGGTCTCCTTCTCCTCCGGCGAGAGCATGCCCTCCAGCGCCGCCGTGATGTCGTCCACAGCGTTGTAGATGACGTCGTAGGTCTTGATCTCGACGTCGGCGCGCTCGGCCTCCTGGCGGGCGGCGGTCTGCGGCCGCACCCGGAAGCCCAGGATGATCGCTCCGGCCGTCTCGGCCAGGAGGACGTCCGACTCGTTGACGGCACCCACGGCACGGTGGATGACCTCCACCTGCACCTCGTCCGTCCCGATCTGCTCGAGGGCGTCGGAAAGGGCCTGCACCGATCCGTCCACGTCGCCCTTGATGACCAGTGGCAGCGTCGCCGTCTGGCCCGATGCCACGAGCTGGCTGAAGTCGCCGAGCTTCAGGCCCCGCTCCTTCACCCGGAGCTGCTTCTCCCGCTCCAGGCGCTGGCGGGTCGAGGCAATCTCGCCCGCGCGGTCGGCATCCATCACCTGGAAGGCGTCCCCGGCCTGGGGCACGCCTCCGGCACCCAGGACCTGCACCGGGATGCCCGGGCCGGCCTCGCTGACGGTGTTGCCGCGCTCGTCCAGCATGGCCCGGACGCGGCCGTCGTACTGGCCCACCAGGAAGTCGTCGCCCACATGGAGCGTTCCCTTCTGGACGAGGACGGTGACGACGGCACCCTTCCCCACGTCCAGCTCCGCCTCCACTACGGTACCCACGGCCTCGCGGTCGGGGTTGGCCTTGAGCTCCAGGAGCTCGGCCTGGAGGAGGACCTTCTCCAGAAGATCCTCGATGCCCTTCCCGGTCATCGCGGAGACCTCGGACACCAGCACCGTCCCGCCGAAGTCCTCGACGTTCACCTCGTGCTGTAGGAGTTCCTGCTTCACCCGCATGGGATCGGCGGCAGGCAGGTCACACTTGTTGATGGCCACCACCAGCGGCACACCGGCGTTCTTGGCGTGGCTGATGGCCTCGATGGTCTGCGGCATCACGGAGTCGTCGGCCGCCACCAGGAGGATGACGATGTCGGTGACGTCGGCGCCTCGTGCGCGCATGGCGGTGAAGGCGGCGTGCCCCGGGGTGTCCAGGAAGGTCAGCGAACCTCGGTCCTCGACCTCCACATGGTAGGCACCGATGTGCTGGGTGATCCCACCAGCCTCGCCGGCCACCACATTCGCGTCGCGGATGCGGTCCAGGAGAAGTGTCTTTCCGTGGTCCACGTGGCCCATGACCGTCACCACCGGTCCTCGGGGCTTGAGGGACTCCGGATCCTCCTCCTCTTCCTCCACTTCGGCCTCGGCCTCGTATTGCTCCTCCTTCTCGGCGGTGAAGCCGAACTCGTCCAGGAGGAGCTCGATCTGGTCGAAGTCGAGCCGCTGATTGATGGTGACCATGAGCCCCAGATTCTTGAACGCGGAGCCGATGATCTTGCTGGCGGAGATGTCCATGAGCTCGGCCAGCTCGGAGACGGTGAGAAACTCGTTGACCTTGATGGTCTTGGCCTCACGCTCCTCCTCCTCCCGCTGGATCTCCTCCTGGAGGGCCTCCTCCTCGGCGGACACCCGCTGGCTCTTGCGGCGCTTCTTCTTGCTGCTGCCTCCGCTGGAGCCTCCTCCTTTGATCTCGGCCATGACGCGCTGGATGTTCTCCTGCACGGCATCCTTGTCCGGCCGCTTCCTCTTCCGACCGCCCTTGTTGCGACGTTGCCGGCGTCCGTCGGAGGTGTATCCCTCCGCCTGGATGCGGACCTTTCCGCCGGGTCCGGCGCTGGCCGCCGGCGTGGGGCGCCGGATGGTGCGCGTGGACTTCTTGTCTTTCGCCCCTGCGCTGGCCGGCGTGGGCTTCTGCGGAGCCTCCTCCTCGTCTTCGTCCGCCTCGTCCTCGCCAGTGCCTTCGGCGTCGGCGTCCTCCGCCTCCGTGGCGGCGTCCTCGACGTCTTCGTCCTCGTCCTCGGCCTCGTCGACTGGCTCTTCGACGTCCTCGCCGTCGGACTCCTCCGCGTCCTCCACGACGGTGTCCTCCTCGGGCTCGTCGGAGTCCTCGTCGTCGGCCTCGGCCTCCACCTCGTCGGCGTCGTCCTCGACCTCCTCGGCGTCTTCCTCCGCGTCCCCTTCCGGCTCTTCGTCGGACTCGTCGACGGCCTCGTCCTCCTCGGCGTCGTCGTCCGCGTCCTCCTCCTCCTCCGGCTCAGGGTCCGGAAGGTCGGCCTTGCGGCGACGACGGCGGCGACGAGACCCGGAGCGGGCCTCTTCCAGCGCCGCCTCGATGGCCTCCTCGGCCGTCTTGTCTCCACCCCGCCGCTCCCGCTCGACACGTGCCAGCACCTTGGCCATCTGGCCGGCGGTGATGGAGTCGTCTTCGTCGGATACGGAGATCCTCATGGACCGCAGCAGCGCGATGAGCTGCTCGGAGTCCACCTTGAGGTCCTGGGCTAGTTCGATGACCCGCATGTATTCCCTATTCCTCCAAACGGTCGGGCGACGCCGAAACGAGACTCGGATCTCCGAGCCTCCGCGTCAGCTCGTCGGCGAACGACGCCTGCGTCACGGCCACCGCCGAGACCGGTCCTCGGCCTACGGCGGCTCCGAGCGCGGCGCGATCCCCCAGGTATTCCTGCGGGATCGACCGGTCGCCCAACGTACCTTCGATTTTCGAGAGTTGGACGCGCGATGCGTCCGTAGCCTTCAATACCAATCGGGCCTCGCCCAGACGCACCGAGCGGCGGGCGGAATCGAGTCCCGCAACCACCGCTCCGGCCCGCTGAGCCAGGCCCAGGAGCCGGAGAGCCTCAGCCCTCCTGCTCGTCTTCATCTTCCGTGTCCTCGACAGAGTCGCCATCCTCGGCGTCCCCGTCCTCCTCGGCGGCGGTCGGATCCTCTTCGTCCGCGTCGCCGTCCTCCTCTTCGTCGTCTTCGTCGGCCGTCTCGTCCTCGGATCCAGCCTCCTCGTCGGAGGCTTCCTCCTCGGGCTCTTCGACCACGGTGAGCTCTTCGATCACCTCGAGGAGGCGATCCGCGCCCACCTCTCCGATCCCGTCGATCCCCAGGAAGTCCCGGCGATCCATGTCGATGATCTGGAGAAAGGTATCATACCCAGCCTCCCCGAGGGCCGCCAGAGTCTGCTTGGGCAGGTCCAGTTCGGAGAGCGGGAAGTCAGAGGTCTCGTACGGATCGTCGCCATCGGCGGAGAAGAGCGAAAGATCCGCCCCCTTCTCCATCCACTCCCGAGACCCGTAGAGGTCGATCTGCCAGCCGATGAGCTGGGAGGCCAGACGCACGTTCTGCCCGTTCCGACCGATGGCAAGGGAGAGCTGGTCCTCGTCCACGATGGCCGTGACCACCTGGCGCTCGGGATCCACCAGGACCTTGGTGACGTTCGCCGGGGCCAGGGCCCGTCGGGCGAAGACCTCGGGGTCCGGATGCCAGGGGACGATGTCGATTCGCTCGCCCCCGAGCTCCGAGACCACGGCCTGAACCCGGGATCCCTTCAGGCCCACGCAGGCACCCACCGGATCGATGGAGTCGTCCCGACTGTGCACGGCGATCTTGGTCCGGCCGCCCACCTCCCGGGAGATCTCCTTGATGTCCACGATCCCCTGATAAATCTCGGGGACCTCCAGCTTGAAGAGGGCCGCGACGAACAAGGGGTCCGCTCGCGAGAGGATGAGGCGCGGTCCCTTGGGCGTCTCCTCCACCTTCTTCAGGACGGCCCGGATGGGGTCCCCCTGCCGGAAGCGCTCCCGTGGGTTCTGATCGCGCCACGGAATGATGGCTTCGGCATCGCGGGACCGGTTCATCATGATGACCAGCTTTCCACGCTCGGTCTGCTGCACCTCTCCGGAGAGGAGTTCGCCCACCCGGTCGCTGAACTCCTCGCGGATGCGGTCCCGTTCATTTTCCCGGACCCGCTGGACGATGCGCTGCTTCACCGCCATCACCGCGTTGCGACCGAAGTCGGTGAACTCCACCGGGACCTCCATGACGTCGCCCACCTCGAAGGTCGGGTCGTCCCACTGCGCCTCTTCCAGAGCGATCTCGCAGGAGGGGTCCTCGACGTCCGCCACCACCCGCTTCAGGACGACGATGTCGAATTCGCCGGTGGTCTCGTCGATCTCGATCTCCGCCTGGACGTTGGGCCCATGGATCCTCGCGAGCCCAGCCAGCATGCCGTCCTTGACCAGGTCGGCCATCTCCTCCTCGGAGACGTTCTTGGTGGCTGCGACATCCCGAAAGGCCGCGATGATCTGTCCGGCGTTCGCCATGATTCCTCTCTCACTTCCATGTGAAAACGAGGTTGGCTCCCGCGATCTCGGTCCGCGGAATCCCTACCTCGTCACCGTCGGGGAGGCGGATGCGCACCACCGACTCCCCCTTCTCCTCGTCCAGACCCAGGAGCTCACCTTCGAGGCGGCGCGCTCGCTCGGCCAGGATGTCATGTCCTCGGATCGCCACCTGCTCCCCGGCAAATCGCCGGAAATCGCGATCCTTGTGCAGCGGCCGATCCACGCCGGGGGACGAAACCTCCAGCATGTATCGGGCCGGCACGTCGTCGTGCTCGTCCAGCCACGGTTCGAGACCGCGGCTCACCTTGGCGCACTCGTCGATCTCCACGCCCTCGCCCGGCTCCGAATCCGGCCGGTCGATGCGTACCCGGAAGATGGGCCGGTGTCGACTGCCCGCCCACTGGATCTCCACGAGCTCGAAGCCGAGCGCCTCGACGCGCTCTTCGAGCTCCTCTTCGATCCCGGGCAGCGGCTCCACCAGCGTCCTCCCGTCCATCGGTACCATCGAATAAAAAAGCGGGGGCGAACCGCTCCCCCACTTCGAATGCGCCGCCCCAAACGGGTTGGCTGTACAGCAAAGAGAATATAGAGAGAGGCCCGGACGGCCTCAAGGGACCGCCGGGTCCGGCTCCCCTCCACCTCAGCCGTTGGAGCCGGAGTCCTCCGGGTCCGCACCGCCCGCCCGCTCCAGGATCTCCACCCGGGCGCGGAGGCGCTCCACTTCGGCCCGGAGGACATCGAACTCCTTCTGGGCGACGAAATCCAGGCGTTCCCGGGCACCGCCGGCGGCCTCCTGCGCCTTGTGCAGGGCGTCGGTCATCACCTGCTTGGCCCGGTCGGGGGAGAGGTCGCCCCGCTCCTTGGCCTCGTTGATCGTCTCTTCCAGGGCGTCGCGAAAGGCCGACAGGACGCCGATGCCCTGCCGGATGCCTTCCGACACCTTCTCCCGTGCGCTTTTCGAATCCTCCGTCATCTGCCCTTCTTGGTGGTGGGTCGCGGTTGGCCTCGCTCGTTCCGTACGACCGAACCGGACGGAAGGTTCAGATCACCCGTCGACGCGCTGGATGCGGGCGCCCAGGCCGCGGAGTCGCTCGTCGATGCGCTCGTAACCTCGTTCGATCTGCCGGATGTTCCCGATCTCACTGGTGCCTTCGGCGCCGAGCGCTGCGATGAGGAGCGCCATGCCGGCGCGGATGTCCGGGCTGTCCACTACCCCTCCAGAGAGGGGCGACGGTCCCACGACGACGGCCCGGTGGGGGTCGCAGAGGATGATGGAGGCGCCCATGCCCACCAGCTTGTCGGTGAAGAACATGCGGGACTCGAACATCTTCTCGTGCACCAAGATGGTCCCCTGGCACTGGGT
>CAKZOQ010000481.1 GCA_937136445.1 uncultured Gemmatimonadota bacterium | reverse complement strand
CGCATCGGTCTCCACCGAACCGACTCGCCGGACGACGCCGTCCTGGAGCACCCGCAGGAGCTTGGCCTGCGTGGCCAGAGGCAGCTCGGTGAGCTCGTCCAGAAAGAGGGTGCCTCCGTTCGCCGCTTCCAGAAGGCCCTCCTTCTCCCGGACCGCCCCGGTGAAGGCGCCCTTCACATGCCCGAACATCTCGGACTCCACCAGGGCCTCCGGGATGGCCGCGCAGTTCACCGCGATGAGGGGGCGGGCTCGGCGGAGGCTGTGTCCGTGGATGTAGGTGGCGAGGACCTCCTTTCCGGAGCCGCTCTCCCCCGTCAGGAAGACCGATGCGTCGGTTCGGGCGACCTGGCCCGCCAGCTTGAGGACGCGGGAGAACGCCGGGCTCTCACTCGCGAGGTCCAGGCTGCCGTCGTCGCTGTCCTCCTGGCCTACGGAGGCACCCTCCCGCCGCACCATGACGGTGTGGGCCGCCCGGCCCATGAGCACCTGCAGGTGGGTGGCGGAGAAGGGCTTCGGGAGGTAGTCCCAGGCCCCGTCCTGGAGGACCCGGATGCTCGCCTCCACACTCGGGTTCCCCGTCATCACGATGACCACCGACCGCGGGTAGGCTTCCAGCGCGGCCTGCATCACGTCGATCCCCGAATGCTCTCCGAGCATGACGTCCACCAGGAGGATGTCGAAGGGCTGGCGTGCCGCCCGATCCAGGGCCCGGTCTCCTCGCCCCTCGACCTCGACGTCGAACCCCTCGGATCGAAGGAGGGATGCACAGCTTTCCCGCAGGGAGTGCTCGTCGTCGACCACGAGTACGCGGATGGTCGCCCGTTCTTCTGGATCGAGCTTGACCAGCTCCTTGTCGAAGCTCCGCGACGGCGGAGGCGGGCCACCCCCGAGTTGTACCGGAGGAGACGACCGTCTGGTTGTCTCGGTGCTGTAGTTCATGGGGGCCGGGCCTGGGGGAGCCGCTGACGGGAACTCGCTGCGTAGTCGCACAGGTGATGCGTCAACGCCACGGTTCAGCAACTCAAATCTTTCGCAATCCGGCGTGCCCATGCAAGAATCCTCTACAAAGTTCGGGGCAAAGACGGGGCCTGATCCCGGTCGTTCGGGGATCGGATCACCCCGGTACGACTCGGCGCGGTCCTTGCGGTCTGCACGGGTCTCGGCTTGAATTTCCATAGACCCCCCGTCGGGGCGCACCGTCATCCGACCCTTCCCCGGGTTCCCGCATGTCTGACCAGCCCTCCCGTTCCGTCACCACCTCGTCCGCTCCCGAGAGCGCGCTTCCGCCGGGGTTCGATCCCGGGGTCCTGGACTTCGGGGAGGAGGAGGATTCCGGGCTGGACGTCCGGCGCATCCTGGCGGCCATCTCCCGCTACAAGTGGCTGGTCGTCCTCATGGTGCTCCTGGGCGGGGGTGCCGCTGCCGCCGCCTGGTCCTTCGTCTCCCTGGAATACTCCACCACCGGAAGCCTCTGGGTGGACGGGCAGCAGCGGAGCCAGAACCCCGGGGACGTCCTCCCCATCCGGCAGAGCGGCCTCTTCGAAACGACGGCCTACATCGAGCTGCTGCGCAGCGTCAGCGTCCTCATGCCGGTGGTGGAGGAGGAGCGGCTGTACCTCCAGACCGATCCGGAGAGCCGGCCGCTCTTCGTGTCCTTCGACCTCTCGGAGCGATTCCTGTCCGGTCGATACACCCTGCGCGGTCTGGAGGGGGGCGGCGTGGAGCTCAGCCACGCCGAGGCCGGTGTCCTGGGTCGGGGGCAGCCGGGGGACTCCCTGGGTACGGAGGTGGGACTCCACTTCGTCGCCCCGGGCGAACTCGGTCCGACGCAGGAGGTGGCGTTCCGCGTGATCCCCCCCGTCGAGGCCGCCCGAAACCTGGGTTCTTCCCTCTCTACGGGGACGGACCTCCAGGGCAACTTCATCCGCGTCAGCTACTCCGGACGGGATCCGGAGCGCATCACCGACATCTTGAACGGCATCCTCGAGCAGCACATCGACGTGGCGGCGGAACTGAAGCGCGGCCGCCTCGACGAGGCGCAGGCCGTGCTCGAGGAGCAGTTGGTGTACGCGCAGGACCTCCTGACCTCCGCCGAGCGGGCGTTGGAGAACTTCCGGGTCCGTACCATCACCCTTCCGTCGGGTGAGGCGACGCCCATCGCACCGGGTCTGGAGATCACCCGGGATCCGGTGATGACGAACTTCTTCGACATGCAGATGGAGCTGGAGTCGGTCCGGCGGGATCGGTCGCGGCTGCAGTCCATCCTCGAGCAGCTTCCGGACTCCAGCATCCCGGTGGAGAGCCTGGAGGCCATTCCGACGGCGGCTGCGTCCCGGGAGCTCCAGGAGGCGCTGAACGACCTGGTCGGTCTCAGGAGCCAGCTCCGGGTGCTGCGAGACCGGTATTCGGACGAGTACCCGCCGGTCCAGGAGACCCTCACCCGAATCCGGAGCATCAGCACGGAGACGGTCCCCCGGATCGTCCGGAGCCTCCTCCAGGAGCTGACCCAGCAGGAGGAGCGCATGGCCGCGCTGGTGGAATCCGCGGCATCGGACCTCTCCGAGATCCCGACCCGGACCATCGAGGAGGCTCGGCTCCGTCGGCGGGTGGCGACCCAGGAGACGCTCTACAACGACCTCCGTCGGCGGGTGGAGAACGCCCGGCTCGCGGCAGCCAGCTCCATCCCGGACGTACGGATTCTGGACCGGGCAGTGGTGCCCACCAGCCCCTCGAGTGATCCCCGTCTCCTGCTCATGGCCGGGCTGCTCGCGGGTGGGCTCGGGTTGGGGCTCCTGGGTGCGGTGGTACTCGACCGCGTGGACAGCCGGCTCCGGTACCCGACCCAGGTGGACGACGAGCTCGGCCTCAGGATCCTGGGGAGCATACCCAAGGTCGGAAAGAGGGCGTCCCGGCGGAACGGGATCCCCAGTGAGGCGGTGGCTCTGGAGGCCTTCCGAGAGCTTCGCATCGCGGTGGGCTTTGCCTACGGTTCGGCGGGGCCGCTGACCCTCGCGATCACGAGTCCCTCGGAGGGCGAAGGGAAGACCTTCGTGAGCACGAACCTCGCCGTGGCCTTCGCGGACATGGGCCGGAGCACCCTCCTCATCGACGGCGACACGCGCCGCGGAGACGCCCACCACGTTCTGGGTGTCTCACGGACGCCGGGTCTGACCGACTACCTGAAGGAGCGGTCGTCGGACGACATCATCCATCAGACCGACTATCCACACCTGGATTTCATGCCCAGCGGGTTCCGGGGTCCGGAGACGCCGGAGCTCCTGGCCTCGCGGAACATGGTCCACTTCTTCGGCTCGCTGAAGCGCGCCTACGACGTGATCATCGTGGACTGCCCTCCCCTGTCGGGCGGGGGAGACGCCCTCGTCCTGGGGAGCCTCACCGGACACCTGGCCATCGTCCTCCGCTCGGGCTCCACGGACCGCGGGCTCGCCTCGACGAAGATCGACGCGCTCTCGCGCTTCCCCCTCCGGATTCTCGGTGCCGTGCTCAACGACACCGCTGCCGGAGGCATCTACGGATACGATTCGACCTATCTGCCGAGCTACCTCACCGAGGTGGAGGCGCGTACCAACGAATCCGAAAGCGAGGGTGGGCGACAGCTCCTCGCTCCGGGCGGTGCGGAGGATCGGGCTGGGAAGAAGTCCTAGGCCCGGTCAGGCCTCGTAGGAGCGGACCAGGAACCCGTCCTGGGTCTGGTTGTCGACCTGCGCGCGTCGGAGCGCCCGGGTCGCACGCTGGAGGAGCTCCTCCGGGGGCAGGCTCTCATCGTGGGCCTGGATGGTGTGGTACCCCGCTCGGAGGCCGCCACGTCCCCCATGGTCGAAGGAGAGACCGCTGGACGTCGGCGTCCGGCGGGTGGCCAGGAACTCGTTGAGGCGTTGGATCACCTGGAATACCCCGTCGTCGTCGGCGCCGGGAGCCACCACGACGAACTCGCCCGACGGCAACTTTCCCACCGTATCCCCCGTCCGGGTGATGACGCGCAGCGCCTCGGCGAGGGTCAGTACGTCCTCCGATGTCCGGAACACGCCCTCGGAATCCACATGGCCGTCGAGCATCAGATCCCCGCCGATGGCCAGGCAGGCCACCGGACGCTGCAGTCTGCCGGCATCCGCGCTGATCTCCCGGGCGCGTCGAAGGAGGCCTCGCGCATTGTAGAACCCGGTGTCGGGATCGGTGAGCCCCTCTTCCTGGAGCCGGTCGGTCCGCTGCTTGACGTTGACGAAGGTCCCGAGGCGCAGGACGAGCTCCCGGGGATCCAGAGGATGCTGAAGGATGTCCCAGACGCCTGTGCCGAGCGCATCGAGGCGCTGGGCCCGACCGAGGCTGCCGTTGGACATCATGAGGATGGGCGTGGACGGCTTCACGTTCGGGCTCGCCAGGCAGGCACGGCTCACCTCGATGCCGTCGATGTCCGGCAACTGGAAGTCCACCATGATGGCATCCGGACTCATCTTCTCGATGAGGTCGAGTGCCTGGCCTCCCGTGTAGGCGCGCACGACGGCGTACCCTTTCGGCTGGAGGAGACTCTCGATGGAGCGAGAGGTCCACTCCTGATCGTCCACCAGAAGGACGAGAGGGGTATGGCCGGGTGATTCCGCGGGCATGGGGACTCCGAGCGATGGGAGCAATGAGCGCAACGAGACGCTGATGACACTGCAAGAATCATGCGCGTCGTTCCCCCTCGCGGCCAGCCTGCAGACCCATGGTTCAGGCTCGTTTCGCCCCGCAAGATGGGTGCGGGTCGAGCCGCTACCGGGGTCGGTGGCCGCAAGGAGCAGTGTGTCGCATTCGCGCCTCCATCGTGTGGCGCGGACGCCGCGGAAAGCACCGGAGGACCGACTCGTCGCCACCATCTCAAGATGCCGGTCCAGCACGGGCCCTTCTTGAGGAGACCTCGTCCGGGGCGATACCTTCGGAACCATGAACGCTTCCCGTCTCCCGGCCGTCCTCGCCCTGCTCCTCCTCCTCGGTCTGGGGACGACCCGTCCCGCAGCGGCCCAGCTTCCCGTCGAGTATCGGCCCGGGGGGTCCGTGATGAACCGGGCGGAGCTGGAAGCCCTTCTGGAGCAGTACGAAGACGCGGCCCTCTCTCCCGCCTACTCCGAGACGATCCGCTCCGGAGCCCGGTCCGCCGCCCAGCGCATCCGACAGCGTCTGGAAGAGGGTGACTTCCAGGTCGGTGACCGGGTCGTGCTGGAGGTCGAGGGAGAGGCGGCTCTTCCGGACACCGTCCCCGTGGAGCCGGGCCCGCGCATCGACCTTCCTCTCTTCGGATCCATCTCCCTGGACGGCGTCCTGCGGTCGGAGATCACGGCCCATCTCACGGCGGAGCTGGGCCGGGTGATCCGGGAACCGGTGGTTCGAGCTCAGGCGCTCATGCGCCTGTCGGTGCAGGGAGCCGTGGGGCGTCCCGGGTTCTACGCCGTCCCGAGCGACATGCTGCTGAGCGAGGCGATCATGTTCGCCGGCGGTCCTGCGCCGGGAGCCGATCTCGAGGCTCTCCACGTCGAACGGGGAGGCACCCAGCTTCTCACCGAGGCAGAGGTGCAGAGGGCGCTGACGGAGGGTCGGACACTGGACCAGCTCAGCCTCCAGGCGGGTGATCAACTCCGACTTCCCGCAGAGACCGAGGGCACCAACATCTTCCTGGTCATCGGCCGCTACGCCCTGGTGGTGGGCTCCGCTCTCCTGCTCGGGGTGCGGGTCTTCTGACCGAGGCCTCCTAGGCTTCGCTCGCCGAGCGTGCCTGCTCCATGACCTGAAGGAGCTCTTCGATGGTGAAGGGCTTCTGGAGTACGAGCGGCTCCTGTCCGAGCCCCCCGGCGAGGATCGGGTCCTCCTTGGCCGCTCCGGTCGTGTACACCGTGACCATGCCAGGACGGCTGGACAGAAGCTCCTGGGCGAGGCTCGCGCCCCAGCCGTCCGGCAGATAGATGTCCATCAGCAGGATGTCGATCCGACCGGTCTCCCCGGCGAGGACCGTCCGGGCCTCCTCGGCGGTGCCCGCTTCGATCACCCGGTAGTCTTCTCGTTCGAGGATCTTCCGGGTGGCCGAGCGGACGGCGTCGTCGTCGTCGACGAAGAAGACGACGGTCTTGTTCATCGGTTGGGGATTCATGGCAGGACGGTGAAGGCGAAGACGGGATGTCCGTCGAACCAGCGTGACTCCGGAAGCTCAACCCTGGCCCCTCCCCGGCGCAAGGCAGACGTAGCGGGCCTTCGTGCGTTCCCCGGACCTACGGGGAAACGACGGCGGTGGTCGGTGGTGGAAGATGGTATGATAGGAAAGCTCTCCCATCCCCTCCCCCGAACCCCGCTCCGCCGTGGACATCCCGGCCAAGACCAAGCCCCGCCTCTTCCTGGTGGACGCCTACGCCCTCATCTACCGGGCGTACTACGCCTTCATCAACCGGCCCCTCACCAACTCCAAGGGGGAGAACACCTCTGCGCCCTTCGGCTTCACCCGGTTCCTCCTGGACATCCGGGAGGACTTCGAGCCGGACTACCTGGCCATCGTCTTCGACGCCGGAACCTCCTTCCGGGAGGAGGTCTTCCCCGAGTACAAGGCCACCCGGGAGAAGATGCCCGACGACCTCCGGGCCTCGCTGAGCTACATCCGGGAGATCGTGGAGGGCTTCCACGACCCGGTGGTGGAGCTGGACGGGTACGAGGCCGACGACGTCATCGGAACGCTGGCGCTCCAGGCGGCCGACGCCGGGTTGGAGGCCGTCATCGTCTCGGGGGACAAGGACCTCTACCAGCTCGTGCGGCCCGGGGTGCACCTCATGAACCCCGGGCGGGGCGGGGCCACCGGGGTGGAGGCGGAGTGGGTCACCGAGGAGACCGCCCACGAGAA
>CAKZOQ010000480.1 GCA_937136445.1 uncultured Gemmatimonadota bacterium | reverse complement strand
CCCACCTCCGCTACGCCCCCTCCACCATGCTCTGGGCGGACCGGGCCTTCGGGGACGGCTTGGCGCGGAGACTTCCGGCGCTGGAGACGGTGGCGCTGGACGAGCGGACAGATTCGGTGGGGTGGGCTGCGGCCGCCGAGGCGGTGGACGGGGCGGGGCGGGTGGTGGTGAGCGCCTACGTGTCGCCGCGGGCGGGCTCGGGGGAGGAGGCCCTCCCGCTACCGCTGCGCGCCCTGATTGCCGAGGCGGCGACGACCCGCCCCACCGTCCTGGTGTCCTTCGGCAACCCCTACCTCCTCTCCGCCGTCCCGGAGGTGGGGAGCTACCTGGTGGCCTGGGGAGATCGATCGGTCTCCCAGCGCGCCGCCGTGCGGGCCCTCTTCGGCGAGGCCGCCATCTCCGGCCGCCTCCCCATCCCCCTGCCGCCCTTCCACGGGATCGGCGAGGGACTGGACCGTGCGCAGCGGGCTGAGAGCCGGGTGGTGGCGGAGGTGGAGAGCCCCCTGGTGGCCGCCGGGATCGTGGAGGCGCCTCCGCCGGCGCCGGTGGGGCGGAACCAGGAGGTGGCGCCGCCGGAGACCGTGGAGATGGATCCGGCGCTCCCGGCCCGCATCGACTCCATCGTCCAGGCGGCCCTCGCGGACTCCGCCGGCTCCGGGGCCGCCGTGGCCATCGGGCGGCACGGGCGCCTGGTGGTGCTGGACGGGTGGGGAGAGCTGGCCTGGGGGAGCGGTCGCCCGGCGACGCCCACCTCCATCTGGGACCTGGCCTCCGTCTCGAAGGTGGTGGGCACCACGACCATGGCCATGCGGCTGGTGTCCGAGGGCCGGATGTCGCTGGACGATCCCGCCGTGGATTACCTGCCCTGGCTCGACGACAGCGATCCGGCCAAGGCGGGGATCACCATCCGCCATCTTCTGCTGCACCGCGCCGGCTTCGTCCCCTTCCGCCGCTGGTTCTTCGAGCTGGAGGGCCCCGAAGCCTACCAGGAGGCCGTCGCCGCCGAGCCGCTGGACCGCCCTCCCGGAGAGGCCACCGTCTACTCGGACCACAGCGTCATGACGTTGGCCTGGGTCATGGAAGCCATCACCGGCAGGCCGCTGGACGACTGGCTGGACGCGGAGATCTTCGGGCCGCTGGGGATGCTGGAGACGGGCTACAACCCGGCCCCGACCCTCCGGCCCCGCATCGCCACCACCGAGATGGACACGGTGTGGCGCCAGGAGATGGTCTGGGGGCGGGTCCACGACGAGAACGCCGACGCCATGGGAGGCGTCGCCGGCCACGCCGGCCTCTTCAGCACCGCCGTGGACCTCTCGGTCTTCGCCCACGCCCTCCTGAACGGCGGGACCGCCCCCGCCTGCACCCCCGGCGAGGTGCCGGGGCGTCCCTGTCCGGTGGCCCGCCCCGAGCCGGTGACGCTGGCCTCCGATTCGGTGGTGGCGCGCTTCACCACGCGGTGGGACGAAGGTTCGAGCCGGGCATTGGGCTGGGACACCCCGTCGGGGCCGCGCTCCTCCGCCGGAGACTACTTCAGAGCCTCGTCCTTCGGGCACACGGGCTACACTGGGCCGTCGTTCTGGATGGATCCGGAGCTGGACCTCTGGGTGGTCCTCCTCACCAACCGGGTCCACCCGACCCGGGAGAACACCCGGCACGTGGCCCTCCGCAGGGCCGTGGCCGATGCCGCCGCCCAGGCCGTCACCGACCGTCCGGTCCCACCCCGTGAGGGCGCGCCCCCCCGATGACCCCCCTCGACTGGGGGATCATCGCCCTCTACTTCGTGTTCGCCGGCGCCATCGGGCTGGCCTTGTCCCGCCGCGCGGGCAGTTCGCTGACGGAGTACTTCGTGGGCGGGCGGTCTCTGCCGTGGTGGCTCGCCGGGACCTCCATGGTGGCCACCACCTTCGCCGCCGACACCCCGCTGGCCGTCACGGAGATGGTGGCCCAGCACGGCGTCGCCGGGAACTGGCTTTGGTGGAACATGGTGATGAGCGGGATCCTCACCGTCTTCTTCTACGCCCGGCTCTGGCGGCGGGCCGGGGTCATCACCGACGTGGAGTTCACCGAGCTCCGCTACGGCGGGAAACCGGCGGCCCTCCTCCGGGGGTTCCGGGCGGCGTACCTGGCCGTGCCCATCAACCTCATCATCATGGGGTGGGTGAACCTGGCCATGATGGAGATCGTCTCCACCTCGTTGGGCATCCCCGACGTGGTGGCCCTCCTGGTCTGCTTCGGCCTCGCCGCCGGCTACTCCATCCTTGCGGGTCTCTGGGGGGTGGTGGTCACCGACTTCTTCCAATTCGGGCTGGCGGTGGGAGGCGCGGTGATCCTGGCCGTCTTCGCGGTGGAGGCCGTGGGCGGGATCGCCGGGATGCAGGAGGGGCTGGAGCAGGTCTACGGCTCCACCGACGCCGCCCTGGCCATGCTTCCCCGGGAGAGCGCCGCCTGGATGCCCGCCATCACCATGGGGGTGTACCTGGGGGTGAACTGGTGGGCCTCGTGGTATCCTGGCGCCGAGCCCGGCGGTGGGGGCTACATCGCGCAGCGGATCTTCAGCGCCCGGAGCGAGCGGGACGGCGTCCTGGCCACCCTCTGGTTCAACATCGCCCACTACGCCATCCGACCCTGGCCCTGGATCCTGGTGGCGCTGGCCTCGACCATCCTCTACCCCGATCTGGAGGATCCCAAGGAGGGCTACGTCATGGCCATCATGGACCTGCTCCCTCCGGGCCTCACCGGGTTGGTGCTGGCGGGCTTCGCCGCGGCCTACATGTCCACGATCTCCACCCAGCTCAACTGGGGTGCCAGCTACCTCGTGAACGACCTCTACGGGCGGTTCGTGAACCCCCAGGGCGAGGAGAAGACCATGGTACGGGCGTCCCGGATCAGCACCGCCCTCCTCATGGTGGCGTCGCTGGTCGTGACCTACTTCCTGGACTCCATCGAGGGCACCTGGCGCTTCCTCCTGGCCATCGGTG
>CAKZOQ010000479.1 GCA_937136445.1 uncultured Gemmatimonadota bacterium | reverse complement strand
CCTACTTCCGACTCCGGGCGCACCGGGAGTCGTCGGTGGCCGGGTCGGGGATCGGCCTGTCGGTGGTCCGGGAGGTGGCCGAGGCCCACGGCGGCACCGCCCGGGTGGCACGGTCCGACTCCGGACAGGGGGCTCGATTCGAGCTCGCCCTGCCGGCCCCGACCCCGGCATCGGCTCCGGCGCCGCAGCATCGTCGGATGTCGTCCGAGGCCCTGGAATCGTCCTAGCGGAGGGGAGGTGGTGGTGAACGGATCGACGTCGGAGGCGCCCAGCGCCGTGGCGCGCATCGTGGTGGTGGAGGACAACCCGGACCTGGCCTTCGGGCTCCGCAACAACCTGGAGATCGAAGGCTACTCCGTACGGGTGGCCGAAGATGGGCCGGCGGGGCTCGAGGCGGTGCGGAGCATCGAGCCGGATCTCGTGATCCTGGACCTCATGCTCCCGGGGATGGACGGGTACCAGGTCCTCCGGACGCTGAGGGCGGAGGGCCGGACGGTTCCGGTCCTGATCCTCACCGCCAGGGGAGAGGAGGCGGACAAGGTCCTGGGCTTCCGGATGGGCGCCGACGACTACGTCACCAAGCCCTTCGGCGTTCTGGAGCTGCTGGCCCGGGTGGAGGCGATCCTACGTCGCACCGCCGGGGAGCCTGCCGTGGACGCCCACCAGCCCCGCACCTTCGGGGAGGTGGTGGTAGACCCTGCCGCCCGCACCGTCCACCGTGCCGGCGAAGAGGTGGGGCTCACCCCCAAGGAGTTCGACCTCCTCCTGGCCCTCATGGGGCGGGACGGCGCGGTGGCCTCCCGGGTAGCCCTCATGAAGGAGGTCTGGGGCCATCGGGCGGCGGTGGCGAGCCGGACGGTGGACACCCACATCGCCGAGCTCCGAAAGAAGCTGGAGGCCGAGCCCTCCGACCCCCACTGGATCCTCACCGTCCACAAGGCCGGGTACCGCTTCCGCTCCGATTGAGGGGCGTGAGGGGGGCGGGGCCGGGTCGTCAGGGGCTCCGGGGTGGGTCCACGAAGATGTCCAGCGGGAGAATCGCGGTGACCCCCACGTTGGGTGCATCCACGAGCTGCCCGATGCGCAGATCCACCGCCACCGACGCGATGATGTAGGCCTGCTGTCGGGTGTAGCCGTAGCTCTCCGAGATGTGGTCGATGACGGCCAGGAGGGCGTTCCGAGCCGCCAGCGAGACGTCTTTGGAGAGGTTCTCCAGCCCCGCCACCTTCGGTGACTCCAGGTACACCATGTCCGGCGGCACCTCGCCCTCCTCCTTCAGGGGGAAGCCGGTGGTGGCCCAGAAGCGCCGCGAGGGGATGTCCAGGAGGGTGGAGGGTCCCTCGTAGTGGGGTCCTCGGGAGAGATCGGGGCCGTCCCGGAGGACCTCGGTGCTGAGGGTCACGGTGGCGTCCATCTCCAGCGCCGTCCCGGAGACCTCACCGTCGCCCTGGGCGAAGTGGAGGTCGCCGATGCCCAGCCCGCACCCGTCCACGTAGCAGGGGAGGTAGACGGTGACGCCGGGCTTGAGGTAGCGGATGTCCATGTTCCCGCCGTGCTCCCGGGGCGGAATCGTCCGCAGACAGGCGTCGGCGTGGCTCCCACCCTCCCCGCATACCGGCTCGGGGCTGGCCATGAACGGGCGGATATCCCAACCCACGCCTCCCGCCTCTGCGAGCTCGGCCTCCCGGGCCATGATCCGGGCGTGCTCCGCAGGACCTGGAAGGGTGGTGATGATCCCCGGGAAGGAGGCGTTGGGGATGCGGACCCCGGGCAGGTCGTCGGATTCGGCGAAGTCCCGATTCAGCCGCCAGAGGACCCGGAAGGGACCCTCCACCACG
>CAKZOQ010000478.1 GCA_937136445.1 uncultured Gemmatimonadota bacterium | reverse complement strand
TTCTCCTTTCGGGGATCGAAGGGAACGCGCCCGCTCCCGTACCTGACGGGCCGAGATCCGGCACCTCGGCCGGAACCTCGGACCCCACGGGCTCTCCGCGCTTCGTGCTCGACCTTTCGTCCCGGACCGTCACCAGCGAGGGCGACGGGGAGCAACTCGTGCGTCGCCATGGACCGAGCCCGCCTACGCCGACCCGTCCCGGCGGATCGGTCCCGATCGGCCCGGGCGCGGCCCGTGTCCCGCAGGACGGACGGGACGGCCCGGGAGACGCCGCCCGCGCCGAAGGAGCGGACCCAGCCCACCGCCCGGTCCCACCCACCCAGCCCCGCGCCACCGACCGCCGGGACCCCGAGCCCACCCTGCCGCCTGCCCCTGGCCGCCCGGGAGCCACCGCCTCGCCGGCCCGCCCGTTCGAGCCCCGCCCCGGGGAGCCCCACCATCCGTCCGGCAGGCCCGCGCCCACCCTCCGCCCCCGGAGGCTCGAGGCCCCGCCGGCACCTCAGGTACCGGAGGGCCCGCCGCCCATCCACGTCTCCATCGGACGGGTGGAGGTACGCGCCGTCCGGCCGCAGCCCACGCCCGCTCCGTCGGTGAAGACGCCTCCGCCCATGGTCTCCCTCGACGACTACCTGGGCCGTGGCGGGAGGCCCACATGAGCACCGCCCTGGCCATCGCCTCGGTGAGCGCCGTACTCCGCGAGATCCTCCAGGACGCCCTGGTGGACCACGGCATCAGCACCATCGTGGCCGGCGCCGACGTCACCGCCGTCTCCCCGGACCAGGTGGCTCCGGGCAACAGCCAGCCCACCGGCGTCAACGTCTTCTGCTACGGGGTGGCGCCCAACCAGGGGTGGCGGAACGCCGACCTCCCGTCGCGGAACGGCACGGGCGAGCGGCGGACCAACCCGCCCCTGGCCCTGGATCTCCACTACCTGGTCACCGCCTACGGCACCGACGACTTCCACGCCGAGGTCCTCCTGGGCCATGCCATGCACCGGCTGCACGAGGTGCCGGTCCTGGAGCGGGACACCATCCGGACCATCCTGGCGGATCCGACGATCCTCGCAGGCGCCCTGGCCGATTCCGGGCTCGCCGATCAGGTGGAGCTCGTCAAGATCTCCCCGGAGGTCATGAGCGTCGAGGAGATCTCCAAGCTCTGGACGGCGCTGGGAGGCGGCTATCGCCCCTCGGCGGCCTACAAGGCCTCGGTGGTCCTCATCCGGGCGCAGGAGGCCATCCGCACGGCGCTCCCCGTCCTCACCCGCGGCGACCGGGACCCCACCACCGGGGTCGAGGAGGGCGTCACCGTCGTGGCGGGGCTCACCGTGCCCTATCCGACGCTGACGGCGGCGCGGCCCCCGACCGGTCAGCCGGCGGTGCGTCTGGGCGAGACCGTGGTGCTGGAGGGACATCACCTGGACGGCACGGGCCATTCGGTGGTCTTCCGCCATCCCCGCTTCGACCTCACCGAGACGGTGGCACCGGACACCACGGCGGCGGACCGCATCGAGGTCACCGTGCCGGGCGGTGCGCCCGGCGACTGGCCGGCCGGGCTGTGGACGGTGGAGGTCACCCTGGTCCAGGACGGCGAGGACCGGCGCACCAACACCCTCTCCCTGGCGCTGGCCCCCACCCCCGACGTCGCCGGCGCCACCGTCACCTCGGCCGCCGGCACCACCACCATCGACCTCCCGGTCCAGCCCGAGGTCCGGCCCACCCAGACCGCCGCCCTCGTCGTGGGCTCCCGGGAGGTGGCGGCACTGGATCACCCGGTGCAGACCGGTACGCTCACCTTCGAGATCGACGGCGCCGACCCCGGGACGTACTTCGTGCGCCTCCGGGTGGACGGGGTGGAGAGCCTCCTGGTGGACCGCTCGGTCTCGCCGCCGCAGTTCGACCCCACGCAGCAGGTGACCCTCTGATGGTGGTCGCCGACGCAGGGACCGTCCGGCCTGGCTGGCACGAGGCCAACCAGCGCTACCTCTCGGCCGCGCTGGCCGAGCTACGCAGCGTCCTGGAGCATCCTTCGGACTCGGGCGTGCCCGAGCCCCGAGAACGGGAGGGAGAGGATCCGGAGACCGCCCAGCTCGCCGCCTCCATGCCCGCACCGCCGGCTCTGGAGCAGCTCGCCCGCGCCTTCGGCCTCTCCCGCTTCGAGCGGGACGTGGTCCTCCTCTGCGCCGGCATCGAGCTGGAGGCCACCTTCGCCTCCCTCTGCGGCGCCGCCCACGGCGACCCGGAGCGAGGCCACCCCACCTTCGGGCTGGCCCTGGCCACCCTTCCCGGGGCCCACTGGAGCGCCCTCGCCCCCACCTCGGCCCTCCGGCACTGGCGGCTGGTGGAGCTCCGCCCCGGCGACACCCTCACCGGCAGCCCCCTGCGCATCGACGAGCGGGTGCTCCATCACCTCACCGGGGTGCAGCACCTCGACGAGAACCTGGTGGGCTTCGTCCAGGCGGTGGAGGCTGGGGGGGGTCCACCCGTCCCCTCCCACCGCGAGGTGGCGGAGCGGGTGGCGGAGGTGTGGGGCCGAACGGGGGGCGGCGGGCTTCCCGTCATCCAGCTCACCGGCGACGAGGGGGCGGGCAAGCGCGCCATCGCCCTGGCAGCCTGCCGGCGCATCGGTCACGACCTGTACCGGATGCCGGCCTCGGTCCTTCCCTCCGGCGCCCACGAGTTCGACGCCCTGCTCCGCCTCTGGACCCGGGAGTCGGTCCTGAGCGGCGGCGTCCTCCTGCTGGACGCCGAGGAGCACGGCGCGGGCGACCCCGCCCGGGATGCCCTCCTGCGACGCTTCGCCGAAGAGCTCGGCCGACCCCTCATCGTGGCCTCGCGGGAGCGGCTGGACATCGTGCACCGCCCCACCGTGGCCTTCGAGGTCTCCCGACCCACCCGCGCCGAGCAGCACGCCGTATGGGTGGAGACGCTGGGACCGCGGGCGGGGCGCCTGAACGGCCAGATCGACCGCCTCACCGCCCAGTTCGACCTGGACGCCCCGGCCATCCGGGCCGCCGGGTTGCGAGCCGTCGGTGGGTCCCACGAAGAGGACGAGGTCTCCGGCGACGTGCTCTGGGGTGCCTGCCGGGTCCAGGCCCGTCAGCGCCTGGAGGGGCACGCCCGCTGCCTGGAGCCCACCGCCACCTGGGACGACCTGGTCCTGCCGGCGTCCCAGCTCGCCAGCCTGCGCGCCATCGAGATGCACGTGCGGCATCGGATCCAGGTGCACGAGACCTGGGGCTTCGCCGCCCGCTCCAACCGGGGTCTCGGCATCACGGCCCTCTTCAGCGGCCCCAGCGGAACTGGGAAGACGCTTGCCGCGGACGTGCTGGCCCACGCCCTGGAGCTGGACCTCTACCACGTGGACCTGAGCGCCGTGGTGAGCAAGTACATCGGCGAGACGGAGAAGAACCTGCGACGGGTCTTCGATGCCGCCGAGTCCGGCGGGGCCGTCCTCCTCTTCGACGAGGCCGACGCCCTCTTCGGGAAGCGGAGCGAGGTCCGGGACAGCCACGACCGCTACGCCAATCTGGAGGTGAGCTACCTCCTCCAGCGCATGGAGGCGTACCGCGGGCTCGCCATCCTCACCACCAACCTGAAGAGCGCCCTGGACGAGGCCTTCGAACGACGGCTCCGCTTCCGGGTGGCCTTCCCCTTCCCCGACGCCACGCAGCGGGCGGCCATCTGGGACCGGATCTTCCCCGACGAGACCGACACCGAGGGGCTCGATCCGGAGAAGCTGGCCCGCCTCAACGCCACCGGGGGCACCATCCGGAACGTAGCCCTCCACGCCGCCTTCCTCGCTGCCGACGAGGGAGCGCCGGTGCGGATGGTCCACCTCCGCGACGCCGCGCGAACCGTCTACGCCCAGCTCGAACGGTCCCTCACCGACGGCGAGACCCGGGGGTGGGCATGAGCGACGGCACACCGAAGCCCATCGAGGCAGGCGGAGCCCAGCGGCCCCCCGGAGACGGCGGCGAAGCACCGCCGCGGGAGATCCGGGTCCACATCGATCACCTGGTCCTGGACCCCGCCTTCGCCCACCTGGACCGACAGGCGCTGGGCGGTGCGGTGGAGGCCGAGCTCGCACGGCTCCTCACCGAGGAAGGCCCTCCGCCCCGCCTCGGTGAGCGGACCCGGCGGGACCGGGTCTCGGGAGGTCGGTTCGACCTGGACGGGCGTCCCGGCCTGGAGGCCGTGGCCCGCCAGGTCGCCCGGGGCGTCCACCGGGGGATGGGCCGATGATGCGCGCCGGACCCCAGGTGACCGGGCCCACCTCCGACCAGGACCGGAAGGCAGCGGACCCCGGCGGTTCGGGTCGCTCCGGACCGACCAGGTCCCGGTGCTCCTGCGGCGGGATCCCCGGCCCCAGCGGCGAGTGTGCGGCCTGCCGCCGGAAGCGGAAGCTGGGCCTCCAGACCAAGCTCCGCGTCGGCCCGCCCGGGAACCGCTGGGAGCGGGAAGCCGACCGGGTGGCCCGGACGGTGGTGGACGGCGGCGGCGCGATGCCCGCCACCCTGTCGGCGGCTCCCTCCGTCCAGCGCCTGAGCCCGGGTGGCCCCGTCGAGGGCGACCGGACGGAGGCACCGCCGGAGACCCGTCGGGTGCTGGCGGCCCCGGGTCGCCCGCTGGACCGCACCACCCGCCAGGCCATGGAGGGCGGATTCGGGCGGGACTTCCGCCAGGTGCGCATCCACACCGGCGCTCTCGCCGCCGACGCCGCCCGCGCCCTCCACGCCCGGGCCTTCACCGTGGGGGATCACATCGCCTTCGGCGCCGGCGAGTATCGGCCGGAGACCCGGGACGGCCAGCGCCTCCTGGCCCACGAGCTCACCCACACGGTGCAGCAGTCCGGAGGTGGCGCGCCGAGCACGGTGCAGCGAGACCCCCTGCCCTCCCCGGACCCCGATCCCCCGGCGGCTGCCGCCACCCCGGCCCAGAAGGCGCGGGAGGCCGAGGCCTCCTGCGACATGAAGGCGATCTGCGACCTCTGGATCACCAACCCGACGGTGATGCCGAACAGGCGAGTGGTCCGGGCGGCGCGGACCTGCCGTCCCGGGGTGATCTGGCTGGGCTCGTCGCCCTGTCTGGAACCGGGCATCACTTCGCCGGGGTTCTTCCCGCCCCTCACCCTCAACCCCCGGAGCGCATCCGCCACAGGCGCAGGCGCCGTCGGGCCGGTCCCCACGCAGCCACCCGCTTCGTCGGGCCTCCCGGACTTCGGCGAGCTCCTCACCTTCGAGTACAAGACGGGCGAGCACACCTTCACCCTCAAGCTCCCCTCGTCGGCGAAGGCCAAGCTCCCGGTGGAGCTGACCAAGGGCTACAAGCTGACCTTCAGCCTGGAGGCCAAGACCTCCGGAGCCTTCACGTTCTCCATCACGCTGGACGGGGTGCCCCACGTCCAGTTCAGCGCCTCCACGACCGTGGACGTGGCCGGCAAGTCGGTGAAGAGCGAGCTGAAGGTCTCGTCGGCGGCCAAGACCTGCCACGCCAAGAGCCCGCAGGCCTCCAAGGAAGCCCTCACCAAGGCCGGGAAGAAGCTCGAGAAGGCCATCCTGGACATCAACAAGTCCGACGCGCAGCTCGATGCAGAGAAGGACGCCGCCAAGACCGGCGCCGCCGTCACCGCATCCTCCCCCGAGGGCTTCGATCGGGTCAAGCGCCTGGGCGACGTGGTGAGTGGCATCCTCGATGTGAAAAAGGCCATCGACGACGCGCAGAAGGGCTGCGAGCCCACCCCCGTGGTCTCCTTCGGGATCGGCAGCCAGGTCCCCTTCGATCCCCGCGCCGAAGACGCCGTGCCGTCGATGATCACCGGCGGCCTCATCATCAACTTCTGAGCCCCGTGTCCGAGCGAACCGCCCCCGCGATCCAGGTCGACCGCCCCGCCGAACGGGCGGCTTCGGTCACCGGCGTGCTGCAGCGGTGCGCGTGCGGACGTCGCTCCGGGCCGTCCGGGGAGTGCGTCGGATGTCGGCGGAAGCGGACGCTGGGCCTCCAGCCCAAGCTGGCGGTGGGGGGCATCGACGACCGGTGGGAGCGGGAGGCCGACCGCACGGCGGACCAGGTGATGCGCGGGACGACGCCTTCGCCGCCGAGCCCGGTGGGCCTCCCCCGGATCCACCGCTCCTCCCTGGAGCCGGGCGTGAGTCCGGACGCCGGGGTCCACCGGGTCCTGGCCGGCGGGGGTCACCCCCTTCCTCCGGCGCCCCGTGCCTGGATGGAGGAGCGGTTCGGGCACGACTTCGCAGGGGTCCGCATCCACACCGGGCGCCAGGCCGCCGCATCCGCCCGTTCCCTCCAGGCCCGGGCCTACACCGTGGGGTCGGACGTGGTCTTCGGCTCCGGCGAGTACCGCCCGGCCAGCCCGGAGGGTCGCCGGCTTCTGGCCCACGAGCTCACCCACGTCCTCCAGCAGACCGCGGGGCCGCGGGCCGTCGGGGAGCGCTCCCCGGCCTCCGGCGCTGCCCTGGCCCAGCGGGCCAACTCCGCCGACACGCGCCTCCCTGCCGACCAGACGGAGGCGCTGACCTACGCCCAGGCCGCCAAGGTGCAGATCGACGCCGCCCTCACGACCCTCGGTGCGTCCTCCACGCCCCTGCACCGCAACGTGGCGGGCCTCGTGGCGCAGGAGGGCATCGTCCTCCAGGCGTTGACGCCTCGCCACGACTCCAGCGAAGGCCCGGGGCTCCTTCGATTCTTCCCGGGTCAATCGAACTACGTGGGCTCCCGCGTCCTTCCGGCAGACACCACCCACCACGTGCTCCGGACGTCGGGATCCGCGTCGGTCCGCATCCGTGCCCGGGACCACGCGAACATCGACACGATGCTTCCCGCCGCGGACATCCAGGCCCGGCTCATCCGCGCTGTCACCGAGATCGGGCTCCTCCTGGCCTCGGGACCGGGTGTCCCCGACACCTTCGTACGCTACCGGGCCCAGTTCGACACGGCCTTCGACGTGGCACCCTTCGCCAGTGCCGGCACCGCCTACGACCCGACGCTCTCCAGCAAGGGCCCTCGCACGCCGCGATCCCGACAGATCTTCGACCACATCTACACCGCCGACTCGACCATCAAGGCGGCCTACGACGCCGACACCAACGACATCCGGGAGCGCATCGACTTCTACGTCGGCCCCGACAACCTGAACGCCGCCGCCTCGCCGCGCCTCCAGGCACTCCGCGCTGTCTTCTTCCCCTTCGCCGTGCCCATCGGGAGCGGGTCCTGGAGCAGCTTCCGGTCCGCCCTGCAGACGGCGGCCAACAACCTGGAGACCACCGACCGGGAGGCGGTGGCCGCGTCCAACGAGTGGCAGCGACTCATCAACGACCACGTCACCGACGCCACCAAGCGGCGACAGGTGCGGACGATCATCGCCACCCCACCGCCCGCGCCGAGCGCCCCCACCGCGTCCCCGCCCTCCTCGGCGCCCTCCACGTCCTGGAGGATCCCTGCCATCGTCCGCGCGTAGCCCAGCATCCCGTCGAGGTCGTCGCCGAACACCTTGATCGCGATCTCGCTGCGCACGCCGCTGATGAGCTCGTTGAAGCGCAG
>CAKZOQ010000477.1 GCA_937136445.1 uncultured Gemmatimonadota bacterium | reverse complement strand
ATCCAGCTCTACCGCTACGAGGACGACCCCATCCTCCGGCAGCAGGTGGAGGGGTTCATCCAGGCCGACGCGGTGGCGGAGGACGAGGACGGCACCCTCACCGAGTCCGGCTGGTTCCGCTACCTCCAGCCCGGCGTCGACTACTTCGTCCATCCGTCGGGGCTCTGGATCGCGCTGCGCAATCCGCTGCGGCAGGAGGAGATGCTCGCCGTCACCTACGTCACCGCCACCGGCGACACCGTCGGCGACTACAACCCGGAGCGCATCCACAACACGGGGAGCCGGCCCACCCTGCGGCTCCTGAAGGCGTCGGGGGCCAACCACCAGCCGGGCCGGCCCACCTGGGACCGGGAGATGCACCAGGTCTATCGGGTCTCGGGCTCCCGGGACGTGGAGGAGGGCTCGGTGGAGTTGGTGATCTCGCTGGGGGAGCGCTCGGCGGGTCGGACCTTCAAGCGGACCCCTACCGGCGAGGACATCACCTTCCTGCGCCTTCTGGGGCTGGACCAGGAGTCCCCGGCCGACGACCTGGACCCCTCCTTCGTCTACTCCCCCTCGGACGACGTCTTCGCAGGCGAGCCACCGGTGCAGGGGACCTTCGTCTTCTTCCCCACCCTCGAGCCCTTCGCCCGCCCTCCGCCCCTCCCGGCCCAGGGCCTCACCGAGGAGGAGACGGCCCGGATCCTGGGCGACGACGCCAACCGCCGCATCTACGAGGAGGAGGACCCCTTCGAGCGGGACAATGCCGGGCTCTTCCGGCTGAGCCTTTCGTACCGGATCCGGAGCGAGGGGGTGATCTCCTCCTTCTCCCTGGGCGCGCTGGGCATCCGGGACGGAAGCGAGCGCATCGCGCTGGGCGACCGGATCCTCATCGAGGGCGTGGACTACGAGATCGACTACGACGTGGGGCAGGTGAGCCTCCTGCAGCCCGAGGCCCTCTTCACCTCGGCACCGGACGCCACCATCCGCGCCACCTGGGAGCAGCGCGCGCTCTTCCAGGTCTCGCCCACCCAGGTCTTCGGGATCCGGGCCCACACCGACCTGGGCGAGCGCGGCGGCCTGGACGTCCTCTCCCTGTATCAGTCGGAGCGGACGCTGGTCACCCGGCCGGTCCTGGGGACGGAGCCGGCGGCGGCGCTCATGGGCGGAGTCTCCGGCGACTTCCTCACCGACGTTGGCTGGTTCGACTCCCTCCTCCGCCGGGTCCCGGGGCTTCGGAGCGAGGGGGGTACCACGCTGTCCCTCGCCGGGGAGATGGCGGTGTCCCTCCCCAACCCCAACACTCGGGACGCCGTCTTCGTGGACGACTTCGATGCGGCGGCGGAGATCCCGGTCTCGCTGCTCAGCGAGGACTGGCTCCGGGGAAGCGCGCCGGAGAGCAACCAGGGGGCCGAAGGGCTCCTTCCGCCCCTCCTGGACGTGGAGAACGCGGTGGAGCTCGTCTGGCAGCACCAGTGGATCGTGGAGTCTCCCTTCGGCGATAGCCTGGGCATCCACGAGGGATTCTTTCCGCGGCAGGACATCGACCGCCAGATCCGTGTGGCGGGCTCGGAGCTCCGGGAGCCGGGGCTTCTGCTGAGCTTCCAGGGGGGCGACGCCGGGGGACAACCGGCCTGGCGCTCCCTCACCACGCCTCTCTCCAGCACTGGGCTGGATCTCACCCGCACCGACTTCCTGGAGTTCTACGCCGACGGTCGGGAGGGGCTGACGCTGGTCCTGGACCTGGGACGGGTGAGCGAGGACGCGTTCTTCGTCGATTCACTCGGCAACACCACCGGCATCAAGCCGGAGAACGGGGTCCGGTGGGGGCTGGGCTTCCTGGATCAGGAGGCGGACCCGAGGCGGGGCGAGATCTGGAACACCGAGGCGGATCGCCGGGGCGTCTGGGACGAGGCCTGCCTGGCCGAGCCTGGCCGGATCTACCGCATCGGGGACCTCCGGGCCATCTGCACCCGAGGCAACGGCCGCCGGGATACCGAGGACCTGGATCTGGACGGAAACCTGGATCAGCAGGAGCGGCACCTGCGCTACGTCGTGCGGCTGGATGGGAGCTCGCCCTACCTTTCTCGAACCCGCGACGAGACCGGTACCGACTTCCAGCTCTACCGCATCCCAATCCAGGGTGCGCTGGCCGAGGAGGTGGGCGGCACCGTGACCGACGCCGACCTCCGGGCGGTGAAGCAGCTCCGCATCACCGCCACCGGCCGCCTGGACCAGCGCCTCCGCATCGCCCGGATGCGGCTGGTGGGCTCCCGATGGGTGAAGCGCTCGGGGTCGGGGATTCTGGAGGGGATCGGGGGGGACACCCTGGCGCTCGGTGGACGGGTGGAGGTGGGGACGGTCTCCCGGGTGACGGAGGGCGCTTCGTACGTCTCGCCACCGGGGGTGCTGGAGGAGCTGGTGGATCCCACCTCGGCCTTCGCCGGGCAGGGCATCGAGTTCAACGAGAAGTCGCTTGGGATCCAGGTGCGGGACCTCCCGCCGGGAGCCCGCGCCGAGGTCTACCAGCGCTTTCCCCAGCGACCCCGCAACTTCCTCACCTACCGGCAGGCCCGCCTCTGGGTGGTGCCCCGGTCCGGCGATTTCGGGCCGGATCGCCCCCACACCTTCTTCCTGAAGGTCGGGAGCGACGTGGAGAACTTCTATCTGTATCGGACCCCCCTGGGACCGCCTGCGAGCCCGGCCCAGGTGACGGAGTCGGACTGGCTGCCGGAGGTGGTGGTGGACTTCGAGGCCTGGCTCGAGCTCCGCCGCAGGGCCGAGGAGCGCCTCCTCCTGGATCCGCCGGGTCCCGGCGACCCGCCGGTGGTGGTCTGGAGTGCCGACTCCTCCTACGCCGTCGTGCTGAAGGACCGCGGGCGCGCTCCGGACCTGGCCAACGTCCGGGAGCTGGCGCTGGGGATCCAGAACGAGGGTGACCTCCCGCTGGACGGGGAGGTGTGGGTGGACGAGCTCCGTCTGGGACGGCCGGTGCGGGACGCCGGGGTGGCCACCTCCATGGACGCCGTCCTCTCCAGCGGCGGCGTCCTGGATACCCGGCTCCGCCTCACCGACCGCGGCGCCCTCTTCCGCCAGCTCCGAGACGACCCCACCTACCAGAACGACACCGAGCTCTCGCTGAGCTCCACGCTCCGGGTCGACCGGTGGGTACCCTCGGAGTGGGGGATCGAGCTCCCCCTGACCTTCTCCACGGAGCGGGTGGGGCAGGACCCGGTCTTCCTGGCGAATTCCGACCTCCGCGCCGACCGCCTGGAGGACCTCCGGGCCACGGAGTCCCGCCGCACCCGGGTGGGCCTCTCCTTCCGCAAGCGGACCCGCACCGCCGACCCCTGGCTGGGCCTGGTCGTGGACGGCCTCTCCGCCCGGGTCTCCTACGTCTCCAGCACGGCCTCGTCGGTGACGGCGGTGAACGACTCGGACGTGCTGGATGCCGGGCTGGGCTGGGCCCGGGAGCCGGCGCGGCGGGATTTCGGACTCATCCCCGGGGCCGTGGAAGACCTGGTGCGGGCCCTCCTCCCGGGCTTCCTGGAGGACGACATCGTGGACGCCCGCTTCCGCTGGAGCCCGGAGCGGGTCTCGGTGGGGACCTCCTACCTGCGGCGCGACAGCCGGATCTTCCGGTACGAGAGCATCATCGAGCGTCCGGCGGATACGGCGGTGGTGCCCACCCTCGCCCCCCGGGAGACGTTGGAGGCTGCGGCGGACCTCCGTTTCCGTCCGCTGGCCTCCCTCACCGCCGACCTCACCTTCCAGTCCATCCGGGACCTCCTGCCCCCCGACGAGGCGGTGGCGGACCTCCGGGTGCAGGAGCTCCTGCGCAGCGAGCGGGCCCGGTTGGCGGGCGTGGAGCTGGGCTGGGAGACCGATCGGAGCCTGCGGACCCGCATCGGCTACCGACCCCAGCTCATCTCCTGGCTCCAGAACGACGTCCAGTGGACCAGCGTCTACCGGGGCAATCGGAATGCCAACCTTCTCCAGCGGACGCTGGTGGGGAACGACACCGTACTGACCCTCACACGGAACGCCCGCGGTCAACGGAGCTGGGACGCCACCCTGGGGCTGGACCCCGCCCGGCTGGCCCAGAGCCTGGGGGCGGCGCCGGTGCCCGACTCCGGGGCCGTGGGTTCGATGGGAAGCCTCATCCGGGCCCTCCGGCCGCTGCGGGTGAACTACCGGGAAGGGATCACCGCCCGCTTCAACCGGGACCCGGTGAACCCCGGCGCCGGCTTCCAGCTCG
>CAKZOQ010000476.1 GCA_937136445.1 uncultured Gemmatimonadota bacterium | reverse complement strand
CCTCGCGGTAGTCACGGGCGGCCTCCGCCACCGACGCAGGGCCCAACGACCAGACCTCTGCGTCCAGCTCCCGGACGTCGCCCAGGTGCGCCAGGTCGTGGGTCAGACGGGCGGCCTGGACCTCCGGAGCGGCTTCGGCCAGGAGGCGCTGCGCCCGGAAGCGACGCCGCCGCCAGCGGAAGAAGTCCTCCTCCAGGACGGTGGTGGCCAGGGACCGTACCGTCTCCAGCACCCGTGCCTCCCAGCGATCCAGCGCCTCCGGGAGAAGGGAGGCCGTGACCCGGAGGACCGGCCCTCCGGGAGGATCGACGAGCTCCACGTCCACCGAGTAGCGAGCGGCGTCCGGGGGCACGGGGTCCAGCTCCTCCAGGAGCAGGTGGGCCAGAAGCTCCAGGGACGTCCGGGGGAGGGTGGGGTCCACCGGGTAGGCCACCGAGAGCCAGGAGCTGGTGACCTCCCGGACGAGGCTGGCGCGGTCGCCCACCCGCCACGCCGGTCCCGTGGCGCCGGCGGGGAGGCTGTCCGCCACCCGTCCGGGAGCCGCGCCCGCTCCAGGGACGGCGGCCCTCGTGGGATCGACGTCCGGAGCCTGGAGGGGTCCGGCCAGCCCCAGGAGGGCCGTACCGGGGTCCAGGAGCCGCGCCCGATGGGTCTCCAGGTCGTTCGCGGTGAGCCCCGCCACCGACTCCAGCGTTCCGCGGATCGGTGTCGCCCAACTGCTGCCGGCGTCCACCAGGAGGGCGGCTGCCTCGCGCTCGAACGTCTCTACCGGCGCCTGAGCCTGGAAGCGCAGGCTCTCCAGCGCCGGGGCCAGGACGCGGTCCCCCCACGCTGGGGACAGCGGTTCGTCGAAGACGAGTCGATGGAGTCTCGCGAGAGCGTCCCGCCAGGACTCCGGAGGCGCCAGCACGGTGAAGATGGTCCGGGACCGGTCCACCTCCACCCCGACCCCCACCCCCTGGCCGCCCAGGCGATCGCCGGCCCGCTGCGCCAGCGCCTGGACCAGGAGGGCCGTGGTGCCTTCCGCTCCGGCCGGATCCTGCGCCGACCCCACCGGGAGCTGGAGAGCCATCCCGACCATGGTGCCGTGGGGATGGGTGATGGCGGCCACCCGGCGGTAGGTCGCCGCAGGCCCCGACGGGTCCAGTCCCGCCGGAAGGCCCGGGGGCTCGGGTGCGACCTGGGCGCTGTCCGGACCCCGGGTGCTGTCGGGAGCCTGGGCCGTGGTGGGTGCCGCCACCAGGGCGAGGACGGTCGGGGCCGCCAGCATCCGGATGAGGGTACGCATCAAGCCGGAGCCCGGGGTTCGGCTACGCTCCCGCCTCATGGCCCCACCTCCCCGGTGGTGCCGCCGCCGGCGCGGAGCTCCGCCAGGAAGGCGTGGACAGAGTCGAGATCGACTCCTTCCAGCCGCTCCAGGTAGGTGGCCGCGGCCCGCGGGTCGGCGCTCCGCTCCATCCTCCATCCCACCTCCTCCACGAGTCCCCGGGGCGTCCGGGCCCCGGTGAGGAGGTCGAGTCGGACCCGGTCCACGGCCTGTTGGACGGAGGTGGCGTTCAGCGACCCCTCCAGGGCGTCCAGGGCGCCGTTCAGGGAGCCCCGGAGCGCCTGGGCCCTGCGGGGGTAGGCGGCTCCCAGGAGGAGGATCCCCCAGCGATCCGAGAGCTCCACCAGCCGGACGCTGGATTCGAAGTCCCCGGTGACATCCGGGAGGACCTCGGCCAGGAGAAGCGCCGTGACGGGGCCCACCGGGGGATGGCCCCCGCCGCCGGCCCACCCCAGCCCGTACCACCGCCGCAGGGTCTGGGTGGCCAGCCCGTCGGTGTCGTCGGACGCAGGTGCGTAGACCTGCCCGGGGTCGGTGGGGTCGGCGCTGCCCATCCCCCGGGTGGCGGCGAGCACCACTTCCGGGAGGACCCCGGCGGACACCACCAGCGTCATCCCGGGGGCGCGGTGGCTACGCTGCCAGACCTCCAGGATCCGGGCGGGCTGGAGCGCTTCCAGGCTGGCCCGGGTGCCGTCCAGCGGCTGCGCCCCCGGGTCCAGGGCGCTTCGGAGGCTGCGGGCGAGGCGTTCCGACGGCACCTCGCGCGACCGGGCTACCCGCTCCTCAGCGCGGGTACGGGCCCGGGTGAAGGGGATCTCCGAAACGTCGGGGCGGGAGGCGCCCTCCCGGAGGAGGTAGGCGAGGTATTCCAGGTCGGCGGTGGCGCCTTCCGCCTCATAGGCCAGACCCCGGGGGGTTCGGACGACCCGGGTGCGGGCACCCACGGGTCGGGCCAACGCCTCCATGCGCCGTTCGGCCAGATCGGCCATGACCCGGCCCATCCCCGACTCCAGGGAGCTCTCGGTGAGGGGGACGAAGAGCCGAAGCGCCGACACGCCCCGTCCCTGGGTGCCGAGGAGCACGATGCGGGGACCTCCGGGCGGGTCGAGGACCGTGTCGGGGGTCAGCGCCTGCACCGGGGTGGGGACCGACGGCGTCGAGGCCGTGGCACCCGTCGGCTGGGATTCTGCCGAGGCGGGTCCCAGGACGATGAGGAGCAGAGCCAGGAGGAATGCGGGCATGACGGATCCGACGGCGGCTCCGGGACGTCGGTGGGACCGGCCCGGACGAAGGAGGGGGAGGGCGGCTGGCGCCCCCTTCTACGGTACCGCGTCGGGTAGGATGAAGTTCGCCGGATTCTGCGGCCGGCCGTTCACCCGGACCTCGTAATGGACGTTCGACGAGGTGGTGATCCCCGTGCTTCCCACCTGGGCGATCACGTCCCCGCGCTGCACCCGGTCGCCACGGCGTACCAGGAGCTTGGAGGCATGTCCGTACAGCGTGGTGTAGCCGTACCCGTGGTCGATCTCCACGGTGAGCCCGTAGC
>CAKZOQ010000475.1 GCA_937136445.1 uncultured Gemmatimonadota bacterium | reverse complement strand
CGTGGCCCAGCACCAGGACCGGCTCGGCGCCCGGAGCGTGGTCCTGCGGCCCCAGGAGTCGGCCCGCCGCCGGGGTGGCGCCGAAGAAGGGAAAGAACCCACGGGAGACGGCAGTACTGCGGACCCGCTCCGGATCGGCTCCATCCTGGAAGATCACGTTGAACACCCGGGCCGCCACGATCGCCTCGGCCGGACCCGGGGATTCCTGGAGCGCTCGGAGGAGCACCGGGCTCAGGGGGCCCCGGCTCTCGGCGAAGAGCTTGGGGTCGATCCCCGTGAGCACCATGCGCTCCGAACCGGGATAGGGCAGCGGCCGGAGGACCACCCGGTCGACCACCGTGAAGACGCCGGCCGTGGCGCCGACCCCCAGCGCCAGGGTCGCCACGGCGAAGGCCGCGAAGGCCGGCGCCCGCCGGAGCGAGCGCATCGCGGCGCGAACATCGTCCATCAACAAGGTCCAGCGTCCCATCCTCCCCTCCCGTTCCCGTGTCCGTCGTGCTCGGACCCGTGCGCAGGTCCGTACAGTCCACGCCGCCTCGACGTGGTCCCAGACGAGGCGTGCCCAGAAGCCGATGCCTCCCCCCACCTCCGCCCGCTCCCGCTCGAAGAAGGCTTCCATCTCCCGTCCGTACCGCTCCCGGTACGCCGGCGGGTAGAGGCGCAGGAGGAGACGGAAGAGGGGCGAGGTGGGAGACGGCACGGAGGGTCTCGTATCAGCTATATCGTCGCACGACAGTCGTTGAGCGATATAGTACGGACGCGACCGGCGCGGAGCAAGGAAGGAGGAAGCCGGAGGACCTCGGGCCCCCCGGACCTCAATCCGCCATCACGTTCCCGTGGTCCGGCGTGCGACGCTCCAGGAACTCGCCGGGGGTGAGGTGGGCGAAGCGGCGGAATTCCCGGATGAGATGGGACTGGTCGGCGTACCCGTGCCGGGCGGCCAGCCGGGACCAGGGAGGGTCGTCGCGCCCCTTGCAGTCGTCGATCACGGCCTGGAAGCGCTGCACCCGGGAGAAGGTCTTCGGGGTGAGGCCGACGGTGAGGCGGAACTGGTGGATGAGGTGGCGGTTGGAGAGCCCCAGACGATCGCAGACCTCCGTCACGCCCAACCCGTGCACTCCGCTCCGCAGCAGGTCCGAGGCGCGACGGACCGTGGCGAAGTAGGGGTGCACCGATCGCCGCCGCTCCAGGAGCCAGCTCTCCAGCGCCCGGCACCGGGCGTCGTCGTCCAGCGGGGCCAGGCGGTCGCGGAGGGCCACGGCGGCCTCCCCCAGGAGGTCCTCCAGCGAGACCACCCGGTTCGTGAGCTCGTCCAGCGGGAGGTCCAGGAAGGCGTGGGCACCCCTGGGGTGGAACCGCACCGAAAGGTGCTCGGAGAAGCCGTCGGAGCAGTGGACCAGCGGCTGATCCTGGAGCCCCGCCACCCACGCCGTCTCGAAGACGTCGTCGGCGGACCGCTCCCCGTAGGCCCGCACCCGCTGGCGGGCGCCGAAGTTCAGCATCAGCTCCACCGAACCCGACGGCAGGACCGACTCCATGTGGTAGTCCAGCACGCCCAGCGATCCCCGGACGCCCCAATAGCAGACGATGAAGGGCGCCAGCGCCGGCGCGGGAGGCCGGGCGAAGAAGTGGAAGTCGTTCACGGCCAGACGCCGAGAATCACTCCCATCAGGGTGAAGGCCACGACCTGGTACCCTGCGTTCACCGCCCAGTGGCCGAGGGAACGCTGTGCGAAGAGGTAGACCACGCCCAGGGCGGGCGCGACCCAGCAGGCGCCCACCGCCGCCGCGGCGGCCACGCTGAAGCCCAGCGCGGCGTCCGGCCCGATGAACATCAGCAGCACCCCGGCAGCCAGAAGCTGGAGGAGGAAGGACAGCCCCATGACCTTGGCCATGTTGGCCTCCCCAGCCTTCTCCTCGGTGATGCCGGACACCTTCATCCAGGCCTTGCCGAAGAGGGGACCGTACCACAGCCCCCCTACCACGAAGCTGCTCAGAGCCGCCACCACCACCGACACCAGATCCATCATCCCGAGCTCCATCCCGTCCTCCTGTGTGAAGAGTCGTCTCGTCGACGCACCCAGGATACCGTCCCCGTCCCCACCCCGGCTTGGATCTTTCTGACCCGCGTCAGCCCCCGAAGCGTCGCAGCTCCGACTCCACCGTCCCGTCGACGGCCACGCTCACCCGGTACAGCCGATCGTACTCGGACTCGTCGATGGGCGACACCGGATCTCCGCCCAGCGCCTCCACCAGCGCCGGCGTGGTGTTGGAGTGGCCCACCACGAGGTGGGTCCCGCCCCGCTGGCGCAGGCCGTCCAGGAAGCCCTGCGGGTCCCCGGGATCGTAGAGCTCCACCTGCAGGCCCAGCGCCTCCGCCACCGGCCCCGCGGTGTCCCGGGTCCGTTGGTAGTCGGTGCTGTGGACCGCATCGATGCCGGCGTCGGCCAGGAGCTCCGCCAGGTGGGCGGCGCGGGCCTCCCCCTCGGGAGAAAGGGGCGGATCGGCGCTGTCGTCCACCTTCTCGGCGTGCCGTACCAGCCAGACCTCCAGCGCCGCCGGCGCCTCGGCGCTGTCGGCGGCAGGCAGGCTGACGAAGACGGCTCCCAGGGTGGCGAGGAGCGCGGCGGCCAGGAGCACCCAGGCGCCCGTGCCTCGGGGCTCGCGGAGCGGTCGGGTGCGTCCCCGGATCCGCGGGGTCTCCTGCCGTCGGGTCTTCCTCATCGTCGTCCTCACGGTCCTCATGAAGCGCGGCCGACCGTCCGCCGTTCGCGGAGTCGGCCGTGGTGTGCCGGGCGGGGGAAACTATGGTATTCTCCAGGCGATACCACCCCCCTCCCCCCACCCCCGACGGAGTCCGCCCCGTGGCACGCATCGAAGCTCTCTGGCTCAAGCGCATGCGGAAGGGCCCCATGGACCCCCGGGACTCGGTGCAGGCGCGGGCCGATGAGGGGCTGGAAGGAAACGCCAACCAGGGGGGTCGTCGTCAGGTCACCGTCATCGAGAAGGAGGTCTTCGACGCGGTCCAGGAGGAGCTTCCAGAGGTGGAGCCGTCCATGCGCCGGGCCAACGTCATGGTGAGCGGGATGCGGCTGGCGGAGACCCGTGACCGGATCCTCCGCCTCGGCGAGGTCCGGCTGGAGATCCGCGGCGAAACGCGCCCCTGCAACCGCATGGACGAACAGGTCCAGGGACTCACCGACGCCCTGGACCCGGAGTGGCGCGGCGGCGTCTACGGGGTGGTGCTGGACGACGGGGAGATGCGCGTGGGCGACGAGGTGGCCTGGGTGGAGGCCGAGGAGGGCTGACCCCTCCGGCCATCGGCCCGACCCGAGCGGCCCCTACTCCGGACGGATGACCCGCGCCGGATCCACCCGGGAGGCCTGCTGCGCCGGGAGCCAGACCGCCAGCAACGCGACGCCCACCATGGTCACCAGTGCTCCTGCCAGGGCCCACGGGTCCCAAGGCCGCACCCCGTAGAGGAGGGCGTCGGCGGCCCGGGCCGCCAGGACCCCCAACAGCGCGCCGGACCCCACCCCGAGACCCACCCAGGGCACCGCCTCCAGGACGACGCTCCTCCGCAGCCGCTCCGGCGAGGCGCCCAGCGCCACCCGCACCCCGAACTCGGTGGTACGCTGGCGGACGGCGTAGCCTACGACCCCGAAGACGCCCACCGCCGCCAGGACGAGGGCGAAGGCTGCCACCCCCATCACCAGGAGTCGGATGGCCCGAGGAACGGCGACCCAGGCATCCACCATGGTGCTCATAGGCGCCATCCCCGCCATGGGCTGGGACGGATCCACGGACCAGACGGCGTCCTGGACTCTGGCGGCCAGCGCCATCTCCCGACCCTCCTCGGTGCGGACCAGGAGGCCCTGGGAGCCTCGGGGACCTCCCTGCTGCGGCACGTAGAGGACCGGGGGGGCCGAGGCGCCGGGCCCCAGGGTGCGGAGGTCGGCCACCACCCCCACCACCTCCACCTCCTCGTAGGGCTCTCCGTGGACGGTGAGGAAGGCACCCACAGCCTCTCCGTCGTCGAAATGCTTCCGGGCAAAGCTCTCGTTCACCACCGCCGAGCGCGGGGCGCCGCGGAAGTCGTCCGAGTCGAACGGGCGGCCCTGGAGGATCCGCATCCCCGCGGTCTCCAGGAGCCCTTCCCCGACGCGACGCCACTCCTCGCGGAGCTCCCGATCACGCTCCCGGCGCGCGTCCAGGATGTCGATGCCGGCGAAGTCGTCCTCGCCCAAGAAGGGGAGGTAATCGATGAAGGCGGCGGAGCGCACCTCAGGAAGCTCCTCCACCGCCTCCACCACCCGCCGGTAGTAGGCCGTGCGATCGGTAGCGTCCCGGTCCCCCACGTCGCCCACCCATACGGCGAGCAGCCCCTCGGGCTCAAGTCCCACGTCCGTCGACAGCAGGTGGTCGGCACTTCGGGCCGTGAGCCCCGCCCCGACGCAGAGCACCGTGGCCAGCGCCAGCTCCGCCACCACCAGCCAGCGTGTGCCGGCGGCGCCCCGGGAGGACGCCCAGCCGCCGGAGGGGTGGAGGGACGTCCGGACGCGGACGGCATCCAGGAGGGCAGGCCCGGCCAGGACCAGCCCGGCCAACAGGACCGTCCCGATCATGGCCCCGGCGACCCAGGGGTCCAGGACGGCCTCCAGCACCGGGACCCGGAGCGCCGACTCGGGGACGTAGACCCACTCGGGCACCCGGCCTCGGATGAGCCCCAGCACCCAGGGCGTCGCCGCCAGACCCAGGGCGGACCCCACTCCCGTGAGTACGGCCCCCTCCATCCCCAGGACCCGCGCCACCCGAGCGGCAGGGGCTCCCAGCGCCTGACGCAGGCGGAGTTCGCCCGTCCGTCCCAGCGTCCGGATGCGGAAGAGGGTCACCAGGTTCACCAGCGCCACCAGAAGGACGACGCCCATGGCCGCCACCAGGCTCCAGAGGACGGACCGAACGCCCAGGACCGACGCCTCCTGGACCCGCTCCACCAGGATCCCCCACCCCCGCACCTCCGGGTGCTCCCCGGCGATCTCCGCCATGACGCCCGAGAGCTCCCGGGTGGCTTCGCCGGGGTTCGCTCCCGACCGCAGTCGACCCACCAGGTGGTAGTGGATGCGGGTCCGGGCGTCGGCGGCCAGGAGGTCGTCCGGGAGGGGGAGCCAGAGGGAGGCCGAGCGCAGGAAGTGGAAGCTCTCGGGGAGGACACCCACCACGGTACGCGGCTCGCCGTCCACGACCAGGCGGCGGCCCAGTACGCCCGGGTCGGCGCCCAGCTCGTCCCGCCAGAACTCGAAGGAGACGACGAGGCTGGCCGGGCCCCTGGAGCTGCGCTCGGCCGCCCCGAAGAAGCGGCCCAGATGGGGCTCCACCCGGAGGACGGAGAAGAAGTCCGGCGTCACCCGGAGGCCGTCCCGTACCACCGGTCGTCCGTCCCGCGTGAGGACGGCGCTGCCCACATGGACCGCCGCCAGCGATTCGAGGCTCCCGGTGGCTCGGCGCAGGTCCAGGTAGTTGGGCCCCGAGACCACGTCCCGCAGTTGACCGTCCCGCGGGTTGCTCCCCCAGGCCAGGACGACTCGGTCGGCATCCGGGTACGGCGCCTCGGCCAAGAGGGTGCCGCGCACGAAGCTGGCCACACCTGCGTTCACCGCCACCGCCCCCGCCAGCACCAGCACCGCCGTGAGGGCGTAGCCCGGCTGTCGGCGCAGCGAGCGCCCCACGAACCGGAGGTCGAGCCCCCACCCTTCGCTCCACACACTTCCCAGACCGTTCCTCATCCCGTCCCTCCCGCGCGCCAGCCACATCCCAAGGGCATGCCTCACCAGATCCGACGCCGCCCAGCTCCACGAACCGATCCATCCCAGCGGGCCGCGCCCTCCCTCCTCGAGCCGGTGCCGCAGCGCCGCCTCCATCTCTTCTCCGAAGCGACGCCGATGGCCGGCGGGAAAGAGTCGGAGGAGGAGCCTGAAGAACCAGGGCGTCCGCTTCATTCGACCTCCCCCGCCAGATCCAGCCCCCGAGCCAGCTCCAGGAGGTCGGCCTGGCGCCGGGCCTCGGCGCGGAGGACGCTCCGCCCCAGGTGGGTGACGCCGTAGTGCTTCCGGGGAGCACCCACGCCGGCGGCCACCTCCTCCAGTGGCTCGACGAGCCCGTCGTCCACCAGCCCTCCGATCATCCGGTACAGGGAGCCCGCGTTGAGGCGGATTCGCCCTCCCGACCGGGCCTCCAGCCGCTCCATGAGGGCGATGCCGTAGGTGGGTTCCTCGGCCAGGAGGAGGAGCGCCAGGTGGCGCCTGGGCTTCAGCGGGAGGTGGTCCTCAGCTATATTATGCATAGTGCATATTACTGCCTGGATCACCGCCTCACAAGGCTTCGGGTCCCGTCAGCGGACCCGCGGCGACAGATTCCCGTGGACCCGGTACCCGGTGACCGCCCCGTCCGGCCCCCGCTCGAAGACCAGGTCGGGCCCGGCCTCACCGTCATCCAGGACGAAGTGGAAGACGTCGCCCTCCCGGTGCTCCACCGTCTCCAGGGCCCCTCGGGGATTCCCCGTGGGGAGGCTGAGGAGGGCCAGCTTTCCCTCCCAGAGGACCACCGCCGTCTCCTGGCCCCAGGGCTGGCTGGAGTAGGTGCCCACGTAGTCGTCGAGCTCCAGGGTCTGGGCGTCGGACGGACCTTCCCCGAAACCCCCGTTTCCGCCGGCGGCGGCCGTCTCCTCACCGTCGTCTGCGGCGGCGCGCTCCAGGGCCTCGGCCATCAGGTCGTAGATCCCGTAGGCGTACGTCCCCGCGGAGACCATGGCGTTGGCCATGAAGGCCACACCGACCCTCCGGTCCTTCTGCAGCACGAGCTGGCTCCGGAATCCGGGGCAGCTTCCGCCGTGGCCCACGAAGGTCTCCCCGTCCCGGCGGTTCACGCTGAAGCCCAGCCCCCAGTAGGTGTCGAACTCGGGATCCACGTAGTGCACCCGATGCATCTCGTCGAGGGTGTGGGGGTGCAGGACCTCGGTGGCGGGAACGGGCTCGTCCGGAGCGCCGGTGAGGCGGAACTGCCAGGAGGCGAAGCGGGCCAGATCCCGGGCCGTCGAGGCGTAGCCAGCCGCGGGCGCGATGCCCCGGGCCTGGAAGAAGACGACGGGCTCCCGGTGGCCGTCGCGGGTCGGGGCCGAGTAGCCGGTGGCCAGCCGCCCCCCCCGGTGTTCCTCCGGGATCTCGGAGAACGTGTCCTCCATCCCCAGCGGCGTCAGGATCCGCTCCCGGACGTAGGTGTGGTAGTCCATCCCGGAACGCTCCCGGACGATCTCACCGGCGAGGGTCAGGCCGAGGTTGGAGTACTGAAAGTATTTCCGCGACGGGTAGAGGGTCTCCTGCTCCGCCAACCCCTCGACGATCTCGTCCCGGGTGGGGAAGTCGAAGTCGAAGGCGGCGCTCCAGTAGGGGTGGTTCGACTCCCTGGGAAGCCCCGCCGAATGGGTGAGGATCCGCTCCACGGTGATGGGGGGCGAGCCTGGCCACCGCTGC
>CAKZOQ010000474.1 GCA_937136445.1 uncultured Gemmatimonadota bacterium | reverse complement strand
CCCGGGGCCCGCGGCCAGGACGAGGTTGTTGCCCCGTCGCAGGACCGGGAGGGCGTCCTCCTGGAGGGGGGTCGCCGTCTCCAGTCCTTCGGCGGCCAGTGCCTGGACCAACGCAGGATCGAGGCCGAGTTCGTCGAAGGTCTTCATGCGTCGGGGCTGGTGGCGACGCCGGAGGGCTCTCCGGAGCCACGGCCACCCTTGTCGCCCGGCTCGTAGGGAAGGGTGGTGAGGAACTTCTGGACCTCGTAGTCCACCCGGGAGGTGCGGAGGCGGTCGGTGGAGACCACCACCTCCGTGTAGGGACCGTGGCGGTGGACGGAGAGGTTCACCGTCCCCTCGTCGCCGGTGTAGGTGGCTCCATGGGACGACTCCTTGGTTCGGGAGAGCCCCACCATCTCAGGGAGGAATTCCTCGGCCTTCTCCAGGACTTCGGAGGGGGAGGCGGCGGTCTTGCGCTGATATCCGGCCATGGTCTCGTTCGCTGGCGCGTTCGTGTCAGGGAATCAGTAAGGTGCGCAGCGCATGGCGGTCATGGAAGCCCCGAACCACGCCGGATTCCAGGCGAAGGGCCGGAAGAGGGAGGGCGTCGGCCTCCCGGGCCTCGGCGGTGGAGCGGGCCACGGAGGCGGCGTGCCGATCCACGTCCAGTACCGCCTTGGTATGAGAGCGGTCCAGCCCGGCGTCCACGGCGATGCCCACCAGGACATCCACCCGGCCGATGTCGCGTCCCTCGGCGTGGAAGGCACGGAAGATCGCTTGGCGCAGCTCTGCCTCGCCGCCCTCCTCCCGGCCCAGGAGGACCAGCTCGTGGGCCTTCCGGCTCCACGGGACCAGCCTGGGTTCGGCGAGCTCGATCCCCTGGGGGCCGGCGAGCCCGGCGGCCTCCTCCCGACGCGTCCGCCACGCCTCGCCCCGGGGGTCCAGCAGCGGAGCGGGCGGCGGATTCCACTCCGCGGGCGCTCGGCGGACGAGGGGCCTCCCGTCCTCCTCCTCCAGCGCCTGGAGCTCCCGGTCCAGAAGCCAGGAGAGCGGGTCGACGAGGTCGTACCAGAAGAGAGGGCGGGGCGGGTCCATGAGGCTGGAAGGTGGCGGAAGCCCGGGACGCACGACAAGTCCCGGATCTCCTTGCTCCCCGGTCCCTCGCCCCCGATATTCGGTGCCCCTCGGATTCCCCCGGCCCCCGGTCACGCCATGCGCCTCAGCCCCAACGTCCAGCAGCTCAAGCCGTCGGCCACCATCGCCGTGAGCACCCGGGCCAAGGAGTTGGCCGCCGCAGGCCGGGACATCATCAACCTGGGCGCAGGGGAGCCGGACTTCGACACGCCCACCTTCATCTCCGACGCGGCGGTGAAGGGGATCCGGGACGGCGCCACCCGCTACACCCCCCCTCCCGGGCTCCCGGAGCTTCGCAAGGCCATCGCCGACGGGCTCTCGGCTCGCGCCGGACGCACGGTGGACTGGCAGGGCGTCATGGTGACGGCCGGGGCCAAGCAAGCCCTCTTCAACGCCATCTTCACCCTCTTCGGACCCGGCGACGAGGTGCTGGTGGCGGCGCCGTACTGGACCAGCTACCCGGCGCTGGTGGACCTGGCCCGAGCGACGCCGGTGGCGGCGCAGGGGGACGCGGATCGGGACTTCCGGGTGACGCCGGAGATCCTCGACGGCCTTCACACCGACGCCACCCGGGGCCTGATCCTCAACACGCCCTGCAATCCAACGGGGACGGTCTATTCGGTGGAGGAGCTGACGGCGTTGGCCGAATGGGCGCGGGACCGCGACGTCTGGCTGATCTGTGACGAGATCTACGGCAACATCTACTTCGACGACGACGCCGCAGTGGCCCCGGGCCTGCTGGATCTCCACCGGGACTCCTTGGGGCAGCACGTTCTGGTGGACGGGGCCTCCAAGAGCTACGCCATGACCGGGTGGCGCATCGGGTTCTCCGTGACCTCCCCGGAGCTCACCAAGAAGTTCTCGGCCCTGCAGAGCCAGATCACCTCGAACGCCGCCACTCCCTCGCAGATGGCGGCGTTGGCGGCGTTTGGCGACACCGAGGCGGCTGCGGCATCCGTCCGGTCCATGGTGTCGGCCTTCCGGCGGCGCCGCGACCTGGTCACGGAGAGGTTCCGTCGCCTGCTCCCCGACCTGCCCTTCGTCGAGCCCCGAGGCGCCTTCTACCTCTTCTTTCGGGTGGACGGGCTCTTCGACGACGAGATCGCCGGCGCCACGGACTGGTGCGCACGGATGCTGGAGGAGACCGGTGTGGCGCTGGTCCCCGGCGCTGCCTTCGGCGACGACCGCTGGGTCCGGATGAGCTACGCCTCCTCCGACGAGGTGCTGGAAGAAGCCATCGACCGGCTTGCCGCCGCCGTGGGGTCGGGAGTGGTTTCATGAGTCGGGACGGCGCCGGGCCTCCCCGGGCCGAGCTGGAGCAGTACGCCACCGACCTCTTCGTCCGTGAGGACCCGCTCCTGGCGGAGCTGCGGGCCGAGATGGAGTCCCGGGATCTCCCCATGATCCAGGTGCCGGCCCGCACGGGGCTGCTCCTCTCCATCCTGGTTCGTGCCTGCGGAGCGCGGCGGATCCTGGAGGTGGGGACGTTGGGCGGGTACTCGGCGCTGTGGATGGCCTCCTCCCTCCCACCGGAGGGGCGTCTTCTGACGCTGGAGCAGTCGCCAGACCATGCCGAGCTCGCCCGGGAGTTCATCCATCGCGCCGGGCGCTCGGAGCACATGGAGGTCCGAGTGGGCAACGCCGACGAACTCCTGCCGGGCGTGGAGGACGAGGGCAAGTGGGACGTCGTCTTCATCGACGCCGACAAGGAGCGCTACGGGTCCTACCTGAAGCAGGCCGAGCGACTCCTCCGACCCGGCGGCCTCCTCCTCGCCGACAACGTCTTCTGGCAGGGCCGCATCCTGGAGGAAACCGGAGAGGCGGACGAATCCACCAAGGCGCTCCAGGAGTTCAACCGGGCGCTGGCGGGGCACGCTTCCTTCGACGCCACCATCCTTCCGGTGGGCGACGGTGTGGCCCTGGGCGTGCGCCGCTAGGAACGAAGGAGCAGGCTGCTCACCCCACCGCTGCCACGACCCGCCGGGCGGCGCTTCGGGAGCCGGCGAGGTAGGAGGAGCCGAAGAGGTTCAGGTGCACCAACAGGTAGTAGAGCTGGTAGAGGTCCCGCCGGTAGGCCGCGTACGCCTCCGATACCGGCTGGAGGTCGGCGTAGGCGTCCCGGACACCTGACCCGAAGCCCCCGAAGAGCTCCATCATGGCCAGGTCCACCTCGCCGTGGCCTCGGTAGGTGGCTGGGTCCACGAGGACCGGGCGGCCCTCGGCGTCGGCATAGGCGTTTCCGCCCCAGAGATCCCCGTGCAGGAGGTGGGGTCCGTGGTCCTCGGCCGCAGGGAGGGCCGCATCGACAGACCCGAGGAGCCGGTCCAGGAGGTGGGCGTCGTTCCCCGCGAGGAGTCCGGCGTCCCGCGCGAGGCGGCACTGAGGCTCCAGGCGGCGGTCGCGCCAGAAGGTGGCCCAGTCCCGGGCGGGAGTATTGTCCTGGGGGAGGGAGCCGATCCACCCCGGACGGGGCCAGCCCGCTCCCTCCAGCGAGGGTCCGGCACGGGAGGCGTGGAGGCGGGCGAGGCCCCGGCCGAGCCGCTCGTCGTGGTCGGAGGCGGGTCGCCCGGGCTCCACCCACTCCAGTAGGAGCCAGGCCGGCACGCCCTCCCCTCCTCCTACCGCGAGGGGCTCCGGCACCCGGAGGGTGTCGCTGTCCGCCAGCGCGCGGAGTCCTCCCACCTCGGAACGGAAGAAGTCGGTCGGGACCTCCGCATTCCACTTCACGAACCAGTCACCAGCCGCCGTCTCCAGGCGGAGCCCGTGGTTGATGCAGCCCCCGGACACCGGCCGGGCCCGGACGATCTCGGCCTCCAGGCCGTGTTCGGACAGGGCCTCGTGAAGGGCGGTCCGGACGGGGTCGGGCAACCGACTCACAGGGCGCCGGGGTGAGCGCTCGGCGGCGCGGGCGGGGGGCTGCTACGCCGTCTGGCGGGAGCTCTGGACGTGCTCCAGGAGGTTCTCGCAGGAGCGCCGTACCATCTCGTAGACGTCGTCGAAGCCGCCGGGGCCTCCGTAGTAGGGGTCCGGGACCTCGTCGCCATCGCCCTGGTCGTCGAAGGAGCGCAGGAGGTGGATGGGGCGGTCGCCGCCCCGGGCGTCGCGCATGCGCTCGAGGGTGCGGAGGTTGTCGCGGTCCATGACGACGACCCAGTCGAACTCCTCCAGGTCCTCCGGCCTCACCTGCCGGGCTCGGGAGTCGAGCGAGATGCCGTGGCGGGCAGCCACCTCCTGGGAGCGCTCGTCGGGTGCGTCGCCGACGTGCCAGGAACCGGTGCCGGCGGACTCCACCCGGAACTGCTCACCCATCCCCTTCTGCTCGGCGAGGTGCTGGAAGACACCCTCGGCGAGAGGGGAGCGGCAGATGTTGCCCAGGCAGACGAAGAGGAGGGACGTGGGGTCGCCCCCGGCGGGAGAGGCGTCCATGGGGTCGGGAATCCTCGATGGGGTGAAGATCATGGAACCGTACGGTATAGCTTGGCCATGCCCTACACCGTTGGCAAGGAACCCCGTTACCTTTGCCGCGTCCCCCGTCGGCACACCGACGGCGGACCACCGCAGAAGGCCTGCCCCTACGGATGGCAGGCGCGAAACCCCGGCCGCGCATCCGGCGCGGCGCCCTGTCAGGAGCACACGTGGAGTCGCAGACCAAGACCTTCGCCCAGCTACAGCTTTCCGAAGAACGCCTCGCGGCGATCGAGGCCATGGGGTGGACCACGCCCACCCCCATCCAGCATCAGGCCATCCCCCACGGTCTCGAGGGCAAGGATGTCGTCGGCATCGCCCAGACGGGGACGGGGAAGACGGCGGCCTTCATCATCCCCGCCCTGGAGAAGCTCACGGCGGGGAAGGGACTCCAGGTCCTGGCGCTCTGCCCCACCCGGGAGCTGGCCCAGCAGGTGGCGGAAGACGCCGAGAGCCTCTCCAAGGGGACCAGCATCAAGGTGGAGGCCATCTACGGCGGCGTCGGATACGCCCCCCAGATCAAGGCCCTCGAGGAGGGCTATGAGATCATCGTCGCCACGCCCGGCCGCTTCATCGACCACATGAAGAACGGGCGCGTGGACCTGAGCGGGGTGGACTATCTCATCCTGGACGAAGCGGACCGGATGCTGGACATGGGCTTCCGGCCCCAGATCGAGGAGGTTCTACGGGGGATGCCGCGGAAGCGCCAGACCATGCTCTTCAGTGCCACCATGCCCAACGGCGTCCACGACCTGGCGCTGCGGATCACGCAGGACCCCATCTGGGTCGAGGCGACCCCCTCCGGCACCACCGCCGAGGGCGTCGATGAGATCTTCTATTCGGTGAAGCCCGACAAGAAGCCGGATCTGCTCCTCCACCTCCTCACCAAGGACCACTGGGACCAGGTACTGATCTTCACCCGCACCAAGGCGGGGGCCAACGTCCTGGAAGCGCGGCTGAGCCGCGAGGGCATTCCTTCCGACGTCATGCACTCCGACCGGAACATGAAGCACCGGACCCGGGCCCTGGACCGCTTCGCCGAGGGCGACGTCCGGGTGCTGGTGGCCACCGACGTGGCCCAGCGCGGGCTGGACGTGGACGGCATCAGCCACGTGGTGAACTACGACGTCCCCCGGGACCCGGAGGACTACGTGCACCGCATCGGTCGGACCGGCCGGGCGGGCTCCACCGGGTGGGCCGTGACCTTCGTCACCGCCGCGGATCTGGGCTACCTGAAGACGCTGGAATACCGCCTGGACCGCCCCATCGAACGGGAGCACCTCTCCGAGTTCGACTACGCCGGCACGCCCCGCACCGAGGAGCGCGCCGCCGCCCGACGTGGCCGGAAGTCCCGCTCCGCCATGGGCATGGGCAGCAAGACCGCCGACGAGCTTTCCCCCGAGGAGCTCGAAGCGCTCCTCAATCCCGGAGGCTGAACCGCCGATGATCCTCAAGCGCTACGGCACCTCGTACCACAGCGTCGAGCTCAACTTCGACTCCAAGGCCCTCAACGAGATCGGCTTCCGCCGCGACCGGGAGACGCAGGTCCCGGTGGAGGCCTTCGAAGACGACTGGACCCTCGAGACGACCCACGAGCTCACCGCCGAGGCGAAGGGCCCGGTGCAGGACGCCACCGAGGCCGACCTCCTCGACAAGCTGGAGGCCCAGATCCAAACCCTTCTGGACGATCTGGAGCCGGGCCAGGCCCTGGTCTTCGAGAACACCGACGGCCAGGACTACCCAAAAACCAAGCAGTCCACGAAGAATGTGGTGGTCGAGGGCGAGAACAAGCTCCACTTCACCTACACCGTCGCGCCGGCCCTTCGCTTCGGGGTCTACCGGGAGACTGGATCGGGGTCCTGACGCCACCGGCGCCAACCAGGAGAACGCCATGTCCGTTCGTTCCGCCGAAAGCCTGCCCGCCGAAGAGGTGACGGCCGGTTCCGGGACCCGTCGTCAGGTGCTCATCGGGCCCGACGAGGGGCCCAACTTCGCCTTGCGGCGCTTCATCATGGAGCCGGGCGGTGGCATGCCCCTCCACACCAACCAGGTGGAGCACGAGCAGTACGTCCTGCGCGGCCGGGCCACCGTGGTCATCGGTGACGAGACCCACGCGGTGAAGGCCGGGGACGTGGTCTTCATCCCCGGCGGGACGCCGCATTCGTATGCCGCCGAGGGCGAGGAGCCTTTCGAGTTCCTCTGCGTCGTGCCCAACCAGCCCGACCGCATCGACCTGGTTGGCTGCTAGGAGCGCCAGCGGCCGGCGAGGGCGAGGTCGGTCTCAGCCCTCGGCGACGGCGGCCTCGCTGGCCGCCCAGAGCGCCCGCGCCACGCCGTCGGGGTCGTCCGGCAGCTTGGGGTCCGCCCGCTCTTCCTTGTCGAAGTAGCTCCCCGACGGTGCGTCGGACTCCTCCAGGAGGAGTTGCACCGCCGCCTGCCCGCCCACGTCCGGATCGCCCATGAGGGGCTTGAAGAGCCGGACGAGCCGGGAGAGGAGGCCGCGGTTCCGGTCCCAGATGCCGGTGGCCAGCACCCCCGGGTGCACCGAGTAGGTGGTGATCTCCGGCGCCCGTCGGGCCAGCTCCCGGGTGAAGAGGATGTTGGCCAGCTTGCTGTCGCTGTAGCGCTGCAGGCCCTGAAAGCGCCCTTCTCCCCGGAGGTAGGCGCCGAGACCGTCGGCTGGGAGTGAGGCCCGCCGGTGCGCGGCGGAGGCCACCGTCACCACGCGGCCGCCCCGGGCGCGCAGCCCCTCCCAAAGCTCCCGGGTGAGGAGGAAGGGTGCCAGATGGTTCACCTGGAGCGTCAGCTCGAAGCCGTCCTCGGTGCTGCCCTGCGGACACGCCATGATCCCGGCGTTCGCGACGAGCAGGTCGAGGTCCTCCGCTTGCTCGCTCCAGGCGCTCGCGAAGGTCCGGACCGAGGCGAGGTCGCCGAGTTCGAGAGACGCG
>CAKZOQ010000473.1 GCA_937136445.1 uncultured Gemmatimonadota bacterium | reverse complement strand
GACACCAGGACGCCCGGCGGGAGAGGGAGCCCCCGCCGGGCGGTCCACCACCATCCATGGCGGCGCATCCGCAACGTCTGCCGCGGTCCGACGCGCCGCTTCCTGCGATCCGACTCAGTCCATCTGGCGGCGGATGAAGGTCGGGATGTCCAGTTCGGAGAGCTGCTCCCGACTCACCGTCCGCTCGGGCATACGCCCCAGGGGCAGGACTTGATCCGTCCGGCTCCCTCCGACGGCCCGCCGCTGCTGCCGATGCTCCTGGCCGTGAGGCTGCGCGTCGGGGCGGCTCTGGCCACCATGGGACGACTGAGGCGCCGAGGCCGACCGGCCGCCGCTGGCCGCCTGCTGCCGGACCGGCTGTTCCTTCGCCGGCGCCGCACGGCCCCGCCCACCATTCTGCACCTCCGGGCGGGTGCGGCGAAAGTCGATGACCTTCTCCTCCCCGGGGGAATCGAAGCCGGTGGCGATGACGGTCACCCGGATCTTGCCCTCCAGCTCCGGATCGTGGACGGCGCCGAAGATGATCTCGGCCTCGTCGCCCACCTCGTCCTGGATGATGGACGAGATCTGCGTCACCTCGTCGATGGCCAGGTCCAGTCCGCCGGTGATATTGATGAGGACGCCCCGGGCTCCGTCGATGGAGACCTCGTCCAGCAGAGGCGAGGAGATGGCTTCCTGGGCCGCCTCCTGGGCGCGGTTGTCCCCCTCACCGAAGCCCGAGCCCATGAGTGCCGGCCCGCGGCAGGACATGATGGTCCGCACGTCGGCGAAGTCCACGTTGACCTCCCCGCTGACACGGATCAGGTCGGAGATCCCCTGGGTCGCGTGGAGGAGCACCTCGTCGGCCTTCTTCAGGGCATCCCGGAAGGAGGTGCCCTTCGGCACCACCGCCATGAGCCGGTCGTTGGGCACCACGATCATGGTGTCCACGCAGCGGCGGAGCTCGGCGAGCCCCTGCTCCGCCTGGCGTCCCCGCTTCTTCCCCTCGAAGGAGAAGGGGCGGGTGACGACGCCGATGGTGAGGGCGCCCAGCTCCCGAGCGATCTCCGCCACCATGGGCGCGGCGCCCGTGCCGGTGCCGCCTCCCATCCCGGCGGTGACGAAGACCAGATCGGCGCCGTCCAGCGCCTTGCGGACCTCCTCCTCGCTCTCCGCCAACGCCTGTCGCCCGATCTCCGGCCGGGCACCGGCGCCGAGGCCGCGGGTGAGCTTCTTTCCGATCTGCAGGGTCACCTGCGATCGTGAGCCCTTCAGCGCCTGGGCATCGGTGTTCATGGAGATGAACTCCACGCCCTCCAGGTCCTCGTCGATCATGCGGTTCACGGCGTTGCCGCCGGCGCCGCCGACGCCGACGACCTTCATCTGGGCGTTCTGGGCGGGTGTCTCTTCGAACTCGAAGATCATCATGGTGCGGTCTCCCTCGTGCGGTGTGATGGTGGTGGTGGTGTGCGGAGTCCTAGAAAAACTCCTTGAGCCAGGTGCCGAGCTTGGTCAGGACGCCGGACGTCAGCGTGGACGCTCCCTCCCCGGTGTCCTGGAATCGGTCGGCACCCCAGAGAGCCAGCCCGGTCGCAATGGCGAACCTTGGCCGGCCCACGGAGTCGGCGAGCCCTCCGAGCCCCTCGCGGGGGACTCCCAGGCGCACCGGTGCGGCGAAGATCTGCTGGGCCAGCTCGACGATCCCCGGCAGCGCGGCCGTCCCGCCGGTGAGGACGATGCCGGCGCCAAGATGGTCCATGAGCTCCGCGTCGTGGAGCTGCTTCTCGACGAGACCGAACATCTCGTCCAGGCGCTGCTCGAGGACGTGGGCGATGAGCTCCCGGGCCACGGCACGGGTCTGGCCGGGCGAGGGCCCGGGCATCTCCACCGTCTCCCGGGGGTCCACGAGCTGGGCGAAGGCCGAACCGTGGTGTTCCTTGGCCTTCTGGGCCTCGGCGTAGGGCACCGAAAGGCCCCGGACAAGGTCCGCCGTGAGCGTCGTCCCTCCGAAGGGGAGGATGGCCACGTGGCGGATCTTGCCTTCGTAGAAGGCGGCGATGTCGGTGGTGGTGGCACCCATCTCCACCATGCAGACGCCCACCTCCTTCTCGTCCTCGGTGAGGACCGCACGGGAGCCCGCCAGCGGCTCCAGAACCAGCTCCTGGACCCGGTAGCCCGCCCGGTTCACCGCCTTGCGGATGTTGGCGCCGGTGGTGATGGCGGAGGTGACCAGGAAGACCTCGGCCTCGAGGCGGACGCCGGCCATGCCCCGGGGATCCCCCACCCCGCGCTGATGGTCCACCCGGTACTCCTGGGGGATGGCGTGGATCATCTCCCGGTCGGGGGGCAGCGCGACGGCGCGGGCCACGACGTGCACCCGCTCCACGTCGTCGGGGGTGACCTCGTCCTCGGAGACGGCCACAACCCCCATGGAGGTGGAGGCGCGGACATGCTTTCCACCGATGCCGGCGTAGACCCGATCCACGGAGACACCGGCCATGAGCTCGGCTTCCTTGAGCGAGCTCCGCACCGACTCGGTCATCTCTTCGATGTTGGTGACCATGTCGCCCCGGAGCCCCGCCGTGCGGGCCTGGCCCACGCCGAGGATGGTGAGGCCGGGCCGCCGGGGATCTCCCGAGACCTCGCCGATGACGGCGCAGGTCCGCGTGGTCCCGATGTCGAGGCCGGCGATGAGGTTGGCGCGCATGGGTCGTCTCCGTCTACTGAAGGGGATCCGAACGGCGGACGACCACCTGGTCCGCGAATCGGAGGTCGATCTGGTCGGGGGCGCGGCCGCCGAAGCGGCCCACGGCGTCGGCGAGGATCGTGAGCCCCTCCCGCACGCGGCTGGCCGACGCCTGCGCCGGGATGAGGAAGTCCACACGGGGTTCGCTCCATCGGGCCACCAGCGTCCCGCGTTCCCCCCAGGACACCCGGGAGACCATCTGGAGGAAGGCGGTGTCGCCCTCGGCCAGCCGGCCCACATGAGCCAGGAGCTCGCGGGTGGGTCTGGGCACGAGGCGGGAGCCCGGTGCCACCGGCTCGGAGTTCATGACCACCGGGAGATCCAGCCGATCCTCCGCCGGATCGATGGGCAGGAGCACGCCATCGGCGTCCACCGGCTCCAGGGTCGGGGTGGCCACCAGGGCCACAGGACGCCGTTCGGTGATGCGGAGCTCCAGCGTCCCCGGCATCCGACGGCGGAGAGACACGTCGTGGACCAGGGGGTGCTCCCGGAGGGGGACGAGCCACCGGTCGCGGTCCGTCCAGATGCTGGTCTCGTCGGTGATCTCCATGAGCTCCAGGACCTCCCCGCGATCCAGGTACCGGAGTCCGGTGATGGAGACGTCCCGCACCGCGAAGGTGTCCATGGACGCCACCGCCTCGGGGACCTCCTGGCCTGCGGCCCAGAGCGCGCCCAGCGCCACGGTGGAGAGCAGGATCCGGGTCTCCCTACGCATCGAGGGCCTCCCGGCGGAGCTGGAGTAGGGTGGGGCCCACGGTCCCGATGGAGCCGGCCCCCAGGGTGAAGACGACGTCGCCGGCCTGAAGCTCCCCGGCCATGGCCGGGGCCAGGCCCTCCAGCACCGGCTCGTAGCGGACCTCGGCCGTGCCGATCTCCCGTGCCGCCGCCGCCACCAGCTCTCCTGTGACGCCGGCGATGGGCTTCTCCCGGGCAGGGAAGACGTCGGTGACCCAGACCACGTCGGCCCGGGCCACCGCCGTCCCGAACTCCTCGGCGAAGTCCCGCGTACGCGAGTAGAGATGAGGCTGGAAGGCCACGAGGAGCCGGTGGCCGGGGTACTGGGCCCGGGCCGCATCCAGGGTGGCATCGATCTCCGCGGGGTGATGGGCGTAGTCGTCCACCACCACCACGTCGCCAGCCATCCCCACCCGCTGGAACCGCCGTCCCACCCCGGCGAAGTCCGCCGCGGCCCTCCGGAGGCCGTTCCAGTCCGCTCCCAACGCACGGCCGGCCGCGGCGGCGCCCAGGGCGTTCCGGAGGTTGTGGCGCCCGCCGAGGCTCAGATGGAAGGGACCTACCTCGTTCCCGTTCTCCTGGAGGGTGCAGCGGACCCCGTCGGGCGCCACCTGCACATCCACCGCCCGAAGCATGCTCCCTGCGGAGATCCCGTAGGTCACGACCCGTCCCTCGGCGCCGGCCAGGAGCCGGGAGGCTCCGGGGTCGTCGGCACACGCCACCACCACGCCGTCGTCGCGAAGCCCGTCCAGAAAGCGGCGGAAGCCCGCCTCGACCCCGGCCAGATCGCCGTAGACCTCAAGGTGGTCGGCCTGGAGGTTGGTGACCACGGCCACGTCCGGCGTGAGGGCGTGGAAGGAGCGGTCGTACTCGTCGGCCTCCACCACGAAAAGGTCGGAGGTGCCGTAGCGGAGGTTCCCCTCCCAAGCCTCCACGCGACCCCCCACCACTCCGGTGGGGTCCAGCCCCGCCGCTGCCAGCATCTCCGTGGCCAGAGCGGTGGTGGTGGTCTTCCCGTGGGTTCCCGCCACCGCCAGCACCTGCCCGGAGTTCACCCAGGAGCCCAGTGCCTGTGCCCGCTTCAGGACCGGGATCCCCCGCTTCCGGGCTTCCATGATCTCCGGATGGTCGGCCGGGAGGGCCGCCGTCACCACCAGCGCCGCCACCCCGTCCAGGTGCCCGGGGTCGTGGCCCACGAAGACGGTGGCTCCCCGAGCCCCCAACGCTCGGAGGTTCTCCCCGTCGCGAAGGTCGCAGCCGCTGACGGTGACCCCCGATCTCAGGAGGAGCTCCGCCAACGCCACCATCCCCGCCCCGCCCACCCCGGCGAAGTGCACCGGACCCGTCCGGGCCAGCGCCCGGAGGTCCAGGGCGTCCTGCGCCGGCGAGGTCATGCGTCCTCCCGCGGAGGGCGCACGGCTGAAGGCGCGGCCTCCGGCAGAAGCTTCGCGATGTGGGCGGCGATCTCGTCGGCGGCGTTCGGGCGGGCGCGCTCCAGCGCGGCGGCCCGCATGCCTGCCAGCGTACCCGCGCCCTCCAGAAGCTCGTCGAGGGCCGATCCCAGGGTCTCGGCGGTGAGCTCGGCTTCCGGGAGGAGCCGGGCGGCACCCGCGTCTTCCAGCGCCTCGGCGTTGCGGGCCTGGTGGTCCGCCGCCGCGGTGGGGAGCGGCACGAGGATGGCCGGGAGCCCGAAGCAGAGGAGCTCCGCCGTGGTCATGGCACCGGCCCGACTCACCGCCAGGTCCGATGCCGCCATGGCCATGGGCATCTCGTTCATGTAGCCGTGGAGGTGGATCCAATCCGGGAGCTTCCGCCCCGCCAGGGCGTCCTCCAGTCGGGCCACCACGGCGTCCAGATGGGACGGTCCGGTGACCCACACCAGGTGGAGCCCGTAGGGTCGTCGCTCCCCCTCGCCGCGCATCACGGAGCGCACCCATGCCTGCACGCCCTGGTTCAGGGCGCGACTCCCCTGGCTTCCTCCGGTCACCAGGACCACCGGCGGTTCGTCGGGAACGCCCAGCGCCGAGCGGGCTTCGCGGCGGTCCGGGACCCTCCCGGTGCGGACGGGATTCCCGCTCTCCACCGTCCGCTCGAAGGCCCGGGCGGGAAGGAAACCGGCCGCCTCCGGGAAGGCCAGATGGACCTGGTCGGCCCAGCGGGCCAGCACCCGCGTGGTGATCCCCGGCATGGCGTTCTGCTCCTGCAGCACCAGAGGCACCCCCATCGCGCCGGCGGCGATTCCCGCCGGTCCTCCTGCATAGCCGCCGGTCACCACGACGGCCTCCGGTCGAAGCCGACGGAAGAGCCTCCACGTTCGACCCAGGGAGCGAGCCAGCGCCGGGACGGCCCGCCAGTTCCCCAGGCCCTCCCCCCGCTGGACGCCCTGCACCGGAACGAGGAGGTGCTCCACCCCCCGCTCCGGTAGGATCCGGGCCTCGACACCGCGCTCCGCGCCCACGAAGTAGGGGCGCACGTCGGGACGGCGTCGCTGGAGGGCGTCGGCGAGGGCGAGGGCCGGATAGAGGTGTCCGCCGGTGCCGCCGCCGGAGAAGACCACCACGGGTCGCGGGTCGTCATGCACGGGCCCCCTTCCTCCCCAGGCCCGGATCTCCCGGAGCGGCGCGAGCCACGGCGATGAGGATCCCCAACCCGGCCATGGTCACCAGCAGGTTGGAGCGACCGTAGCTCACCAGGGGTAGGGCCAGACCCGTCGTGGGCACCAGGCCCAGCCCCACCGTCATGTGGAGGGTGGCCTGAAGGGCGATGAGGCTCGTGAAGCCGATGGCCAGGAGCTCGCCGAAGAGGTCCGGCGCTCGCCCGGCGATGCGGAAGCCCACCAGGACGATGGCCAGGTAGAGCGCCACCAGGAAGATGACGCCCAGGAGACCCCACTCCTCGCCGAGCATGGCGAAGATGAAGTCGTTGTGGGGCTCCGGGAGGAAGCCGTACTTCTGCCGGCCCTCGCCGAAGCCCACCCCCGTCA
>CAKZOQ010000472.1 GCA_937136445.1 uncultured Gemmatimonadota bacterium | reverse complement strand
GGGATCTCCCCGGCGACGATGCGGCAGAAGATGCAGTCGGAAGAGGACACGGCAGCCTTGGGATGGAAGGGGGGAAGGTCGGTGTCGGGCGGGACGTGTCGGAGGGCGGACCCCGACTCCCGCGCACCCCAGGATGCCCAGGGGCGCCTACCGACGCAATGCAGGATCGGGACCTTCGCTCGGCGTGCTCCTCCGGGGCCTCCCGCGGACGTCCCGTCGAGCCATGGGCCGGCCCCGGCGCGCCCGGCAGCTTCGCCTCGTCCCCCCGGACCACCCCATCCCCGGAGGCCTCATGCATCCCCTTCTCGTCGCCGCCCGGGCCGTGCTGGATCAACATCCCGCGCCGGCCCTCCGCCTCGCCGAGCTCGCCCGCCAGCTCCAGGAGCGCGGGCACCCCACGGCACAGTCCGAACGCCTTCTTCGACTCCTGACGTGCGAGCCCGACCGCTTCCGGCTTCTGTGGGTGTGGACCGGGCCCGCCTCGCGCCCGGCGGCTCGACCCGCCCTGCGGACCCGCGCCCGCGTGGGGGCCGAGGCCCGGGTGAGGCAGTTGGACACCGCCGGGGACGGGCGGGAGACCTGGGTGGTGGCGCTCGACCCCGCCGACGAACCGGCGCCCCCGGGGCGCGCTCGTCACGGGCTCCGGGAATCGGTGCGCTGGATGGGCCGCCGGCTGGATCCCCGGTCGGCTCGGGCCGTCAGTCGCTGGTACCGGATGGTGCTGGCGGAGCGGAAGGCCCGCCGGGGCCTGCGTCCACCGGCCGCCTGAAGAGGCGGCTGTGCCACCCTTCGTCGATGTCCCGAGCGTACTCCGTGAAGCCACGCCCGGCGACCACCTTCCCCAGAGACGCGAGGTCGTCGTGCTGAAGGCCGGAGACCACCAGCGCGCCGCCGGGCGCCACGCCCCCGAGAAGGTGCTCCATGAGTCCCCGGAGCTTCGTCCATTCCACGTTGGCCAGGACCAGGTCGTGGGGTCCGAGCTGCTGCAAGAGGGTGGCGTCCGCCCATGCCTCCACGACGCGCGCACGCTCCGCCACCGCGTTGGCGGCCAGGTTCTCCCGGAGCGCCTCGCAGGCGAGCTCGTCCCCCTCCACCAGGGTGGCGGAGACGGCCCCCAGGAGGAGGGCGGCGATGGAGAGGATCCCCGACCCGGCGCCGAGATCCAGGACCGTGGCCCCGTCGGGCTCGGCGGTGTCGAGGAGCCGAAGGGCGCCCCGGGTGGTGCCGTGCTCCGCCGTCCCAAAGGCCATCCCGGGGTCCACCACCACCACCTGCTCCCTGGGACCGGCCTCCACCGGAACCCACGAGGGCGTCACCACCAGTCGCGGCGTGATGCGCCGGGTCCGGAGGCCTCGTTTCCAGGTGGTGGCCCAGTCTTCGTGCCGCTGCCATCGATGGTCCAGCGACAGGGGCTCCCCATCCACCCACGCCTCGAGATGGCGTCGGGCCCCGGCCAGGAAGTCCTCGAGCTCCTCCGGCTCGGGAAGGTGGGTCAGGAAGGCGCCTTCGCGCTCTTCCACCGCCCGCCCGCCCAGAGCCAGGAGGCCCTCGGCGAGCCGAGGGTCGGGCTCCGATGCGCCGGGGCTCCCGACGCGCAGCTCCAACCAACGCCGGGTCCGGCTCATCCCCCGGTGAAGACCTCCTTCACCTTGGACCAGAATCCCTTCCGCGGCTTGCGGTCGATGGAGTCCGGCGCAGGCTCGCCGAGCTCGCGGAGCTCCTCCAGGAGCCGGACCTCGTCGTCGGTGAGCTTCTGGGGCGTCCAGACGACGACCCGGACCAGGAGGTGCCCTCGGCCCTGGCCGTGGAGCTCCGGAAGGCCCAGGCCCCGGAGACGCAACGTCTCCCCGCTCTGGATCCCCGCAGGGATCTCCATCCGGGCGGGGCCTCCGTCCACGGTGGGTACGTCCACCTCGTCCCCCAGGGTGGCCTGGACGAAGGTGATGGGGAGCTCGTAGCGCAGATCCGCTCCGTCGCGCTGGAAGCGCGGGTCGGGCTCCACCTCCAGGAGGACCACGATGTCGCCGCGGCTCCCGCCTCTCGGGCCGGCGTTCCCCTGCCCCCGGAGGGTGAGGAAGTTCTCGGAGGAGACGCCGGGCGGCACCTCCACCTCGATGTCCCGCTCGTTCCGGACCCGACCCTCGCCGCTGCACTCGGTGCACGGCGTTTCGATGACCCGACCTTCGCCCCCGCACGCCCGACAGGGTTGGACGCTGACGAACTGCCCCAGCGGCGAACGCTGGACGTGGCGTACCTCGCCGGCTCCTCCGCACTGGCCGCAGGGAGAAGGGGTGGAGCCTGGAGCGGCCCCGGAGCCATCGCAGGTCTCACAGTTGTCCAGGAGGGCGACCCGGAGCTTCTTGGTGACGCCGCTGGCCACCTCCGGAAGGGTGAG
>CAKZOQ010000471.1 GCA_937136445.1 uncultured Gemmatimonadota bacterium | reverse complement strand
TTCACGGAGAGCCCGCCCCCCAGCACCGTGCCGTCGCCCACCCGGAACTCCTGGATTTGCTGGAAGGCCGTGGCGTGCGCCGAGACGGTCACCTCAGGACTCACGCGCAGGCGGACCCCGGCGTCTCCGCCGTTGTAGAAGGCGCCGGCGCTCCATTCCACACGGTACTCGCCCCGGAGGACCAGCGCTTCGGTGGGCGCCCAGGAGCCACCCACGACCGCCCGTCGCCCGGTGTCCTCCAGCGGGCTCAGGACCTCCTGCGTCGCCGTCTCTCCATAGCGGCGGTAGGCCGTCGCCACCCAGGCACGGGTCTCCCCCTCCCCCGCCCAGTCCACCCGGAGCTCGACCCCGTTCCAGGGAACGGGCGAGAAGAAGCCCCAGACGGTCCACAGCTCGAAGTACGGGAGGTAGCGCGACGCCGACGCCTCCAGCGTCCACCGAGCTCCGTCCAGCGGGACCCGCGCAGCCAGCTCCGCCTTCCCCACCCGCTGCCGGCCGAGATCCCAATCCACGGAGCCGTCCACCCGCACCCGCCCCCACGGATAGCTCCGCACGTCCAGCGAGGCCCGCTCCGAGACCAGTCCCGAGCGGTCCGAGAAGATCTCGCGCTGGTAGCGAAGGCCGAGGTCGAGGCCGTCCAGGGGGCGGGCCTGGAGCCGGCCGCCCATCAGCCACACGTCCTGATCGGGCAGGAAGTCCTCCAACCCCTCCAGCGCTTCGTAGCGCGGCTCGGCGAGGGCCCGGGCCAGGGAGCGGCCGCCGTAGCCCTCCACCCGCCAGCCCGGTCGGGGGACCCACGCCAGGGAGGCCCCATCGAAGGCGGTGCGACCCAGCCCCGCGAGGATCCGCTGGCGACCCAGTCGCGCCCGCCAGCGTCCCGCGGCGTACTGCGCGTACCCGAGGAACAGATCCAGCCGATCGTCCGTTCGAGGCCAGAGCATGTCCCCTCCCGCCCGCCCGCGCAGTCGGAAGGAGACCGTCGTCGAGAGCCCCCGCACCCCCCACCCCCACGCCGTGAAGGAACCGTCCAGGGTCCCACTCACCGTGGACTCCACGGATCCAGCCCGATAGCGGGTGCAGAGCTCGCCTCGGCAGTCGATGGGGAGCCCTTCGTAGCTCCAGGTGGAGGAGGAGAGTGGCGTGACCTCGCTCGACCCCACCGAATCCAGCGTCAGGGGGCGCAACTCGGCGTAGAAGCCCGTGTGGGACAGCGTCCCTCGCATCTCCTGGCCGTCCAGGGAGCCTCCCGGAACGACCCCGGCGAGGGCCAGACTCAGGGCGAGCGCCACCGCCGTCCGCCCCTGCCGTCGGGCCGTGCCGTCGGGCGGGCCGCTCATCCGCCGCTCTGGAGGCTACCAACGCCGGAGGGCGGTGCCCCGGGAGTCCCGGCGTGGGCCGGTGGAAGCAGGTGGCAGCTCGCACAATCGGGGGTCGCCTCGTAGTGGTCCGCCGACTGCACCTGGTGGCATCCCACGCAGGTGGCCCGCTCCCGAAGACGGAGCTCGATGGGCCCGGGGACCTCCGTGTGGCACCCGGCGCCCCCGCACCCCCTGTGGACCCGCTCCCGGGGGTGCTCGGCGTCCGGCGCCGGAACGTGGCAGCTCGAGCACTGCTGAGCCGCCTCGTGATGCTCTACATGGCAGCTCCGGCAGTCCGAAGCCGCCGCGTCGGTGGCCCGGGTGAGCGAGGGCGTATGGCAGGTGGCGCAGTCCTCGGCCTCGTGGGTCTCGTGGGAGAAGGCGATCTCCCGGAGCATGGGCTCCGGTCGCACGCCGAGCTCCAACGCCACGGCACGGGAGAGCCCCACCCCGCCGGGCTCGGCCCCGGCATGGCAGGCGGCGCATTCCGGGGCACCGTCGTCGAGGTGGTGGCAGGTGCGGCAGTCGGAGGCGGTCCGGACGGTGAGCTCTCCGTGGTCACCTCCGGCGGCCGCATGACAGGAGACACACCCCTCGGTGGTGTGGTCCTCGTGGAGGAAGCGGGCGTCGAAGGTCGTGTCGGCGGCGGCAGGGAGCGCCGCGTGGAGGATGGCACCCGGGAGGAGCAGCGGTCCACGGAGCCCCAGACCCCCTCCAGCCCCGAGGGAGGCGGCAGCGGAGGGCGCCCCGGGCGTCCCCGGCGGAGGCGGACCGTGGACGCCGGGGCGCAACCCGCCCGTCTCGTCGTGGCACGCCACGCAGTTCTCCGGCTCCACCTGGGCCTGGTGGGGGGTGTGGCAGGTCACGCAGTCCTGCAACACGCCAGGAGCCATGCCCCGGTGCGCAGCGACGAGGGTGTCGGGCCGGGCGTGGCAGCCCGCCGTCGCGCAGGTGGTGCGTGCTTCGGACACGTCCTCCTGGCGGTGCGGCTGATGGCAGGCGCTGCAGTCGTTCCCGTGGGGATCGGTGGAGGTAGCCGCGTCGGGGCGAACTTCCTGCATGGCGTGGCAGGCCAGGCACTCCGTCGCGGTGGGACGCAGGAAGGCCGAGTCGGCGGACTCCACGGTGGCGTCCAGCGCGTGGCAGTCGGCGCAGGCGAGGGACTCGTGGGCCATGGCGCCCAGCGTCACGAGCGCCTCGGTGTGGCAACCGGCGGCCATGCACCCCTCCTCGCCCGGCGCGAAGGCGTGGGCCTCGGCGGCGTGGCAGGCGGTGCAGAGCGTGACTTCGTCGTCCGCCTCCCTCGGCTCCTCACCCATGAAGGCCCGAACCCCTGGATGGGACTCGTGGACGGCGAGCCCGTCCATCCGGGCCTCCGCCGTCGCGCCCGGACCCACGTGGCACCCCGAGCAGGAGCTCCGGGCTTCCGCCCGGTGGTCCGCTGGCACGTTGGCGCCCATGATGCGGGCGAAGCCCGCTCGCGCACGCTCGGGGACCTGCGCCTCGTGGCAGACCGCGCAATCGACTTCCTCGTGGCCGCCGGCGGCCAGCGAGTCGAGACTCCCGTCGTCGCCGTGGCAGGAGGTGCACCAGGGTGTCGCGTCGGCCCCGGTGGTATCGCGATGGAGGGCCCAGCCCCCGAGCCCCATGACCAGGAGGGAGACCACCACCGCCGTCGCGAGGGTGCCCGGCCCGAGCACGGCGCCCGAACGCCGGACCTCGGCCGTCGGACGACCGCATCGCCGTCGGCCGTCCCCGAGGCTCAGGATGTGGGCACCCTCACCGACCGCTCACGAGCTCCCGCTGGAGGGCCAGCCCCGGAGACGCGGAGACGCTGTAGGCGTCCTCCACCGCCTGGATGCTCGCGATCAGGAGCTGCTCGGTCAGGAAGGGGTTGTGGGAGGCGGCGGCGGCGAAGGTGAGGCGGGGATCCGGGCGGTCGGTACCGCCGAAGGCCGCAACCTCCAGGTTGAAGAAGGCCCCTTCGGCCGCGGTGAACCGGCCGTCGGCGGCGTCGATCTCCCCGCCGGCCCCCTCTCCGTTCGGGTCCACCTCGGCGAGGAGTTCCTCCAGCTCCTCCGCCAAGGCGGCGAGTCGCACCGTCGCCGTGCTCAGCGCCGAGAACGCCCCCTGCGCGGAGGTGTGACAGCCGGACGCTGTACATCCGGCTTCGAAGTCCCGGTCGGAAATGGAGAGCTCGCAGTCCTGGTTGGTGGGGATTCCCTGGGCGTCGAGGCAGGGGATGGCGTTGAAGCCGTGCCCCACCGCCTGGAACTGGAATTCCCCGGTCTCCGCGTCGGAGACGGTGCTCTGGGTGACGTGGCAGCCGGCGCAGAGCCGCTCGTTGCCCTCGTCTCCGTGGGAGGCGACGATCTCACCGCGGTCGATGAGGAGTCCCGGCGGGAACCATCCGATGTCCCCGGACAGTAGACCGGTCTCCGGCGAATGCGGGTGGAGACCGTGGGACGAGTTCGGATCCGGCACGGCCCGGCGGTTGTGACACTGGGAGCAGAGGTTGTCCTCCACCGCGACGCCCCCCACCGGGAAGCGGAGCTGTCCGGAGTGGTCCTGGGCGTGGGGGTCGTGGCAGACCGCGCAGGTGATGGAGAGGTCCTGCCCCTGCTCGGCGTAGGACGTGCTGATGCCCCAGGCCTCGAGCGCCCCGTTCCCCGAGTGGCAACTCCGGCACCCCTCCCGGCTGGCGGCGAACCCCACGACGGCATGGCCGGACTCTTCCCACTGCTCCGTGAAGGGGTGGTGGGTGCCCTGGTGGCACTCGCCGCATCCCTGGGTGGCATCCGTCCCCACGCCGAGGGCGGCGTCCGGGATGGTGGCGTCCGTGGGATTCTCCACGTGGGCCAGCCCCGGCCCGTGGCACGATTCGCACTGGACGTCGAGGTAGCGGTCGTCGCCGGTGGCCAGGTAACCACCCTCGTCGGCCGGATTCCCCAGACCGTTCACCGTGTGGCACCCCTCACAGAAGGTCTGGGAGTGCCCGCTGTCCTGCAGGCCGGCCCAGGCGTCGGCGTGACCGGTGGCCTCCCAGTCGCCCTGCTTCTCGATGTGGCAGTTGCCGCAGACGACCAGCTTGTCGTCCTGGTCCGTGTAGCCGACGAAGTCGGCGGCGCTCGACGGGAGATCCTGGAAGAGCTCCCGATCCTGGAAGACGACCTTCTCGTCGACGCAGGCGGAGGTGAGAAGGGCGGCGGCCAGCACGGTGAGCAGGGTCCGGGTCCGCATCTCGCATCCTTTCCCGGGCGGGTCCGCCCGGACATGAGTGTCCAGTCTACGCTACACCTGAGTCTGCCACGCGAGCTGGACGGATGCAAGGTGCGAATCGGTACTTCTACGCACCTCCATCGATCGATACGTACGTAGATCTACGCACCCCTGTCCAGGTCCATGGGGGACAACGAGATCCGAGGGGCCTGGCCGCGTCCGGACCCTTCAGGTGGACACTGGTCCGCAGCGGATCCCTCGGGCCTGGGGGTGCGCCGCCGGCGAAGGAGCGGGCGGGGCGCTTCCGTCAGAAGGCCGAGATGCCGGTGGCCGTCTGGCCGAGGATGAGGGAGTGGATGTCGTGGGTTCCCTCGTAGGTGTAGACCGACTCCAGGTTGGCCATGTGGCGCATGGAGTGGTACTCGGCGAGGATGCCGTTCCCGCCCAGGAGCCGTCGGGCCTCCCGGGCGATGTCGCACGCCATGTCCACGTTGGCTCGCTTGGCCATGGACACCTGCTGGGCCGTCATCGTGCCGTCCACCTTCATCTGGCCCAGCCGGTAGGCCATGAGCTGACCCTGGGTGATCTTCGTCATCATGTCGGCGAGCCGGACCTGCTGGATCTGCTTGCCGGCGATGGGACCGCCGAACATGACCCGCTCCTTGGCATAGGAGAGCGCCTCGTCGTAGCAGGCCATGGCGGCGCCCACCGTGCCCCAGGCGATGCCGTAGCGGGCCTGGGTGAGGCACATGAGCGGGTGCCGGAGCCCCTTGGTGGACCCGGGGAGCATGGAGTCCTCCGGGAGGGCCACGTCCTGGAGCACCAGCTCGCTGGTGTCGGAGGCCAGGAGGGAGAGCTTCCCCTTCTGGTCCCGTGCGGTGAAGCCCTCGGAGTCGGTGGGCACGACGAAGCCCCGGATGCCGGAGGTGTCCCCCTGCTCGCCGGTCTGCGCCCAGACCACCGCCACGTCGGCCATGGAGCCGTTGGTGATCCACATCTTGGCGCCGTTGAGGACCCAGCCGTCGTCCGTCCGCTCCGCCCGGGTGATCATCCCCGCCGGGTTGGAGCCGTAGTCGGGCTCGGTGAGGCCGAAGCAGCCGATGGCCTCGCCGGAGGCCATCCTGGGGAGCCAGTGGTCCTTCTGTTGGTCGGAGCCGAAGGCGTAGATGGGGTACATGACCAGCGCCCCCTGGACCGACGCGAAGGAGCGGATGCCCGAGTCGCCCCGCTCCAGCTCCTGCATGATGATCCCGTAGGCGATGTCGTCGAGCCCGGCGCAGCCGTACTCCTCGGGAAGGTTGGCACCCAGGACCCCCAACTCCGCCATCTCCGGGATGAGCTCCCGAGGCATGCGACCGTTCACGTAGGCCTCGCCGATGACGGGCATGAGCCGGTCCTCCACCCAGGAGCGGACGGTGTCGCGGATCATCCGCTGCTCCTCGGTGAGGAGCGCGTCGAGGTCGTAGAAGTCGAGGCCCTGGAAGGTGCCGGCCATGAAGGTGTCGGGAGGGGGTGGAGGGTGCTTCGGAGGGACCCGGAAGATAACCGCTGACCCGGCGGGAACCAGCCGACCCTGGGCACGGTGGCGGGGGCGGCGGACGGCCTTCAGCCCTCCACGTCCAGCCCGAACTCCTTCATGCGGCGCCAGAGGGTCGTCCGGCTCATCCCCAGGAGCTGGGCCGCCCTCGTCCGGGACCCGTCCGTCTCCTCCAGGGCGGCAACGATGGCGGCGCGCTCATCGGGCTCGTCCCCGGCGCGGTAGCGCCCCTCCTGCCCGGCGAGGCCCCCGCGGCCCTCGGGATCGCGGATGGTGTACGGCAGGTGCTGCGCTTCCACCCGTCCTCCTCCGGACCGGATGACGGCGCTCTCCAGGACGGCGAAGAGCTCCCGGACGTTGCCCGGCCAGTCGTGGCCCCGGAGGAGGCGCATGGCCAACGGCGACACCACCGCTCCATCCGCGGCCGGATTGCGCTCCGCCAGCCGCTCCAGCGCCGCCTCCACCAGCAGCGGGATGTCTGCACGGCGGCTGCGCAGGGGAGGGACCTCCACCCGGAAGACGTTCAGCCGGTAGTAGAGGTCGTCCCGGAAGCTCCCCCGGCCCATCTCTTCCTCCAGATCCCGATGGGTGGCGGCGACGATCCGGACGTCCACCGGCACCGGGGCCACTGCGCCCACGGGCACCACCTCCCGCTCCTGGAGGACCCGGAGCAGCCGTTGCTGGAGGGCGAGACTCACGTCGCCCACCTCGTCCAGGAAGATCGTCCCGCCCCGGGCGGCGGCGAACAGCCCCTGGCGGTCCGAGACGGCGCCGGTGAAGGCCCCGCGGACGTGCCCGAAGAGCTCGCTCTCCAGCACCCCCTCCGCCAGGGAGGCGCAGTTCACCGGCACGAAGGGGCCGTCGGCTCGCTCGGAGAGGTCGTGGACCGCCCGGGCCAGGAGCTCCTTGCCCGTCCCCGTCTCACCCAACACCAGCACCGTGGCCTCGGTGGGCGCCACCTTGCGCACGGCGTCGAAGACCCGGCGCATGGCCTCGGCGTGGCCCACCATGGTGCCCAGCGTCCCCTCCCGGACCCGCTCGGCGGCCGGGCGCCGCTCGAGGAGTTCGCGCACTTTGGCGCTCAGGAGATCCGGGTCCACCGGCTTGGAGAGGAAGTGATCCGCCCCGCGGTGGAGCGACTCCACCGCCGAGTCGATGGTGCCGAATCCGCTGATCATGAGGACCGGGGCCTGGAGGCCCCTTCGACGGAGCACCTCCAGCGCCGTCAGACCGTCCATGCCCGGCATGCGCATGTCCAGGAGGAGGAGGTCGTAGCGCCGGACCTCCAGCCGCTCCACCGCCTCCGCCGCGTCGGCGGCCACCTCCACCTCGTGTCCGTCCTGCCGCAGGAGCTCGGCGGTGGAGAGGCGGAAGGTGCGGTCGTCGTCCACCAGGAGAAGGCGTCGCTCGGTCATCGACCTGCCGCCGCCCTGGGAAGCTCCACCCGCACCCGCGCTCCCCCACCCTCGCGGTGGGAGGCCTCCAGACGCCCCCCATGTCGTCGCACCAACCCCTCGGCCACGGAGAGTCCCAACCCGACCCCCGTCACCGCCTCCTTGGTGGTGAAGAAGGGGTCGAAGACCTGCCCGAGGATCTCGTCGGGGATTCCGGGCCCGCGGTCCAGCACCTCCACCACCGCCCGCCCCTCGTCGGCCAGGACCCGGAGGGTGACCTCGGCCTGGGAGCCGGCGGCCTCGGCGGCGTTCTCCACCAGATTGAAGAGGATCTGCTTCAGGGCGTCGGGGCCGATGGTGGCGTGGAGCTCGGGCTCGGTGACCTCCAGGCGCACCGGAACGCGGTCCTCTCCCACCCCGGCCAGCGTCGCCACCTCCCGGGCCACCACCGCGAGGTCGGCCGTGCCTCCGGTGGCCGAGACCGGCCGGTTCAGGTCCAGGAGGTGCTCGGCCATCTCGTGCATGCGGAGGAGCTCGTCGA
>CAKZOQ010000470.1 GCA_937136445.1 uncultured Gemmatimonadota bacterium | reverse complement strand
GCACCGGCGCCGCCTCCCCGTCCACCGTGGCCTCCCACGCCGGGAACCAGTTGTCCGCGACGGTGAGCAGGGCCGGTCGATCCGACTGCACCCGGAGCTCCAGACGGTTCGGTCGGCGATCCACCCAGGTGACGTCGCCCGTCACCGGTCCACCGCCCAGCTCCACCGGCGGCTCCTCGGCCAGGACCACCTGGCTGGTGGGATCGAAGGAGCCGGAGAGCATGTACGGCACGGCCTCCTCGTCGGAGCGGACGACCACGTCGGCCACCAGGCGCGCACGGTCCAGTCCGTCGGCCGCCAGGAGGGTCTGGTAGGCCCGCCCGTCCGGGTACTCCAGTCGGGACACCACCGGCCCCTGCGGCGCGGCGCCGATCTCTGCGTCGGGCCAGAGGATGTAGCGCACGTTCAGGAGGCGCCGGATGTTGGCCTGGAGGAGGTTCTCCGGGAAGCCCGATCCCACCATGCCGATGAGCTCCCGGTAGCGCCCCAGGTCGTTGGGGTGGTGCCCCGCGGCGAGCTCGATCCCGTACAGGGAGGGCTTCACGTCCTGCCCACGGCGAACCAGCGAGAGGAGCCGGTAGGGCTCGTCGTCGCCCGCCTCCCGCTCCTGGAGCGTGCGGATGTTCCCGTCGGGCTGGGCCCACTCGTAGAAGTCCATGGTCTGGATGAAGGTCCCGTCGATGCGGGCCTCATCCACCACCACCAGGAGGAGCACCACCGCCAGGAAGCCGGCCGGCGGAAGCCACCGTCTCCGGAGGGCCCAGGTGGCCGTGGCAGCGGCGATGCCGAAGACGGCCGCCAGGAAGGCGCCGCGGACCAGGAAGGGGCGGAGGGCCTCCAGCCGCTGGAGGCGTCCGGCGTCCGCGTCGGAGTAGACCACCGCCGTCCAGACGCTGGTGAGGACCCCGGTGGACGCCAGGAAGGCCAGCGCGGCCAGGACCCCTCCCCCGATCCACAGGACCTTCAGGACCGGGTCCCAGGACGCCTCGTCGTCCTCCTGGACGGCCCGGAAGATCCGATCGATGCCGAAGGCGGCCAGGGTGGCGGCGCCGAAGGCGAAGAGGAACATGGCCTGGGACGGCGCGCGGAAGAGCCGGATCCCCGGGACGACCTCGTAGAACACCCGCCACACCGGCGTGTTGGCCCCCAACGCGAAGAGGAAGGCGACGGCCCCAAGACCCAGGAAGAATCGTCGTACCCCGACCCGGGCCCCGCCGGCGAAGGCCACCGTCGCCAGGAGGAGCACGATGAGTCCGGCGTACTCGTGGTTGTCCTTGAGGAAGTTCCGGCCCCAGTAGGTGCCGCTGGCCCAGTCCGATCCGCCGGCGACGTTCCCGGCGAACTCCGGGATGACGAGGCTCATGGCCTCCTCGGGATGGATGGACCAGGATGAGGACCAGTCCACCCCCCTCTCCCCGGCGGCCTCCCCCGTGGTCTGGGTCCGCCGGGAGTGCTCCGTCACGTACTCCACCGCCGGGAGAAGCTGCACGCTGGCACCGGCGGCACCGGCGACGGACGCCGCCAGGAAGAGTCCGAAGCGGAGGGTGGCGGGCTTCCAGCGGAGGGCGGAGCCGGATGACCCTGCAGCGTCGTCCCCGGGCGCGTCGTCCTCCCGGTTGGTGCGGGCGCGCGCAGCCGCAGGCTGATCGGTCCCCCGAGCCACCTGAACGGCGCGGAAGATGGCGTAGAGCCCCACGGCGCCGAAGAGGAAGTACGCCATCTGGAAGTGGGTGGTGGAGATCACCAGCGCCACCGTCAGTCCCACCCCGGCGAAGGGTGCCAGACCGGGACGGGTGAAGAACCGCTCCACCGCCCAGAAGAGCAGAGGTGCCAGCGCCGTGACGAAGATCTTCCCGTCGTGGCCTGGGTGGACCAGGCTCACCAGCATGGGCGCCAGCATGAAGCCCGTCCCCGCCACCAGCGCCGCCGCCCGGGAGACCCCCAGCGTCCGGACCCAGCCGAACATGAAGAGGCCCGCCAGGAAGATGTGGAGGACGAGCTTCCAGCCGAGGGCACGGTGGGGCTCCATGACCAACAACAGAGCCAGCGAGGGCGGATAGAGGGAGTCGCCGCCGGAGAGGGCATCCAGGAAGGGCGTCCCGCCCAGGATCCTCGGGGCCCAGAGGGGGAAGGTGCCCATCTCGGTGAGGGCCTGGGCGTAGAAGGCGCGAGCGACGTAGCCCAGCGAGAGGGTGTCGTTGCCCACCAACATCTGGTCGCTGAAGACGAAGGCCCGGAAGAGCCAGAGGGTCAGCACACCGAAGAGCACCGGAGGAAGCCAGCCCGGGATCTCCGGGATGCTCCTCCGCGGCTCGACGTCGGTCGGCCGATCCTTCTTCCTGCGCGTTCGTCGGGACTTCGCCATCCGATCCTCGGGTCCTCGGGGGGCCCCGGCCTCAGGCCGGTTGCCGCGCTCCGGTGAGTGCCTCGTAGATCTCCACATGCCGCTCCGCCAACCGGCGGTTGCTCCACGTCTCCACCACCCGACGCCGGGCGGCCCGGCCCAGCTCGCTCAGGTCGTCCCGGGCCAGGAGCCCGGCGACGGTCCGGGCCAGGTCCTCGGGATCGGCCGGCTGGAAGAGCCCACCCACCGTCCCGTCCACGATCTCCGGCAGGCCACCCACGTCGGAGGCCGCCACCGGGAGCTCGCACGCCATGCACTCCAGCGCCGCCACCGAGGTGGCTTCCATCAGCGAGGGGAAGACGGCGAGCTCCGCCGAGCAGAGCAGCCCCGGGATCTCCTGGTGAGGTCGGGAGCCGAGGAAGTGGAGGCGGTCCGCCACCCCCAGCTCGGCGGCGAGACGCTCCAGCTTCCCCCGCTCGGGGCCGTCCCCCACCAGCACCGCCTCGACGTCCACCACGCGCGCCAGGAGGGGCATGGCCCGCACGAAATACTCCACCCCGTTCTTCGCGTAGAGACGCCGGGGCACGACGAGGCGGCGCCGGCCCGCAGGGGCAGGGCTCAGCGTCGGCTCCACCGGCCGGAACAGGTCGGTCTCGACGCCGTTGGTGAGGGCCTCGCAGCGGTGCCCCGGAGCCAGCGACTCCGCCACCTCGGCGATCTCGCCCGACGCTGCCAGGTTGTGGTCCCCGGCGGCCACGAGACGTCCCAGGACCGCACGCCAGAGCGGGCGGCGGGCCAGCTTCAGGAAGTGCGAGGTGTGGTAGGTGGTGACCAGCGGCGCCCCCGTCGCGGACCGGGCGGCCTGCAAGGGCGGGACGGACTGGAAGGCCTGGGCGTGGAGGACGTCGGCGTCCCGGGCCCGCGCCACGGTCCGGGGCACCGACCCCACGGCGTGGGTCAGCCAGCCGGCGGTGTTCTTCGCGGGGAACCAGGTGCGCCAGACCTCCACCCCGTCCATGACCTCGTGCTTCGGCGTGCCCGGGGTGGATCGGGAGGTGACCACCTCCACCCGGTGCCCCATCTCGACCAGCGCCCGGCAGAGGTAGAAGACATGGCTCTCCAGCCCCCCCACCTCCGGCGGGAAGTAGACGCAGTGCATGAGGATCTTCATGGGCGCCAGTCCTCGATGGTGCGTTCGGCGCCGGTGAGGTCGGAGCGGAGGATGTCGGCGATGCGCTCCCCGGCCCGACCGTCGCCGTAGGGGTTGGTCGCGCCTTCGCCTCCAGAGGAGCCCCCCCGCTCCAGCGCGGCTCGACTCCGCTCCAGGATGCGGGCTCCGTCGGTCCCCACCAGCTCGGCGACGCCGGCCTGGACGCCCTCCGGCCGTTCGGTGACCTCGCGGAGCACCAGGACCGGAGCGCCGAAGGTCGGGGCTTCCTCCTGGATGCCACCGGAGTCGGTGAGGACCAGGTCGGCATGACGAAGGGCCGCCACCAGGTCCAGGTAGTCCAGCGGCTCCACGAGGTGGATGCGGGGGTGGCCCGAGAGGAGGGCCCGCGCCGGCTCCAGGACGTTCGGATTGGGGTGCACGGGGTAGACGACCTGCAGCGAGGGATCTCCGTCCACGAGCTCCCGCACCGCCTGGAAGACCTCCCGCAGCGGCTCCCCGAAGCTCTCTCGCCGGTGGGCGGTGAGTAGGACCAGACGGTCGCCGTGGGCCCGCCCCTCCAGGAGGGCCCGCAGGTCGGCGTCGGTGGGCTCCTCCACCCGGTCCGCGGCGGCGCGGAGGGCATCGACCACCGTGTTGCCCGTAACGTGCACCCGGTGCGCCGGAACGCCCTCGTTCAGGAGGGCGTCCCGGGCCCGGAGCGTCGGGGCGAAGTAGTAGTCGGAGAGGACGTCCGAGAGCCGCCGGAAGATCTCCTCCGGGAAGGGGGCCCATTTGTCGCCGCTCCGGAGCCCCGCCTCCACGTGGCCGACCTTCACCCGCTCGAAGAAGGCCACCAGGGACCCCACGAAGACGGTGGCCGTGTCCCCCTGCACCAGAAGGACGTCCGGGGACCAGCTCCGGACCACGTCCCGGAGTCCGTCCAGCGCCCGGTGGACGACGTCGTAGAGGGTCTGCCCCGGCTGCATGATTTCCAGGTCCCAGGAGGGCTCCAGCCCGAAGAGCTCCAGCACGTGGTCCACCATGTCCGTGTGCTGCCCGGTGAGGGCCAGGCGGGCCTCGAGCTCCGGGTGGGCCTCCAGCGCCTCCAGCACCGGCGCCATCTTGATGGCCTCCGGTCGGGTGCCCACCACCACCAGGACCCGATGGGCCTCCCGTCGCTCCCGCTCTCCCCCGCCCCGCCCCTCCGCGTCCGTCACTCCGGCCCTCCCCGGCGAAGCTGGTCCAACTCGTCCCGGACGTGGGCCACCTGCTCCGACACCAGGCCGAAGCCCACCAGGAGGAAGCCCAGCGTCTCCAGGAGCATGACCAGGTAGAGGAGCGGTCGATATCCCATGGGCGGGATGTACGGTTGGAAGCCCAGGGCCGGGTGCACGAACCGCAGGTAGACGCTTCCCGCCCCGACGAGGAGGCCCAGGAAGGCCAGCGCCAGCCCCGCCGACCCGAAGAGGAGGAGGGGCTTCCGGCTGAAGAGGAGGAGAAACCACACCGAGAGCAGGTCCAGCACCCCCACGACGATGCGGAAGGGGCCGGTGTACTTCGATTCCCCCGCCCGGCGAGGGAGGAGCTCGATGTCGATCTCGGTGACGGTGAACCCACGGGCGTGGGCCAGGACGACGAAGAACCGATGCCAGTCGTGGCGCAGCGTCACCGCCTCCAGGACCTCTCGGCGGAAGGCCTTCATGGAATTCAGGTCGCTCACCGGCACCTGGAAGATCCGCTGGGAGAGCCGATTGTAGACGGAGGAGACCCCCCGCTTGTCGTAGGCTCCCACCTTGCGGCCGGTGACGATGTCCCACCCCTCCTGGAGCCCGGCCAGGAAGCGGACGATCTCCTCGGGCCGGTGCTGCAGATCGGCGTCGAAGAGGACCAGGTGCGTCCGGTCGGTGGCGGCGGCCCCGGTAATCATCGCCTCCGTCTTCCCCAGGTTGGTCCGGTGCTCCACCACCCGGAAGGCGTCCCAGTCCCGGGACGCTCTTCGCGCGAGGTCGGCCGTGTCGTCGGTGGACCCGTCGTCCACCAGCACGACCTCGCCGTGGAGGTCCCACGCCCGGAAGCAGGCCCGGAGCTCCTCCACCAGATCCGGCACCACCTCGGCCTCGTTGTACGCCGGCACCAGGACGGCGAAGTCCCGTCGCATCTCCTCGGAGAGGGAACCCTTCGGTGCCGGCCGCGTTTCGCTGCTCATACCCGCTTGCGCATCCGCGCCGGGAGGATGCCGAGCTGGTCCCGGTACTTGGCCACCGTCCGGCGGGCGATCTTCACCCCGTCGGCCTTGAGATGGCGGACGATGGCGGAGTCGGTGAGCGGCTTCTTCTCGTCCTCGTCGGCCACGAGGTTCTGGATCTTGTCTTTTACCCCCCGCGCGCTGATCTCGCCGCCCGAGGTGGTGGAGAGACCGCTGGAGAAGAAGAACTTCAGCGAGTACACGCCGCGGGGCGTCTGGCAGAACTTCTCGTTGGTCACCCGGGAGACGGTGGATTCGTGCATCTCGATGTAGTCGGCCACCTCCCGCAGGGTGAGGGGCTTGAGGTGCTGCACCCCCTTCTCGAAGAAGGCGCGCTGCCGGTCCACGATGAAGTTCATGACCTTGAGCATCGTCTGACGCCGCTGCTCGATGGCCTGGATCATCCAGTTGGCGCTGTTGAGCTTGCTGGTGATGAACTCCTTGTTCTCGCCCTCGAAGTCGTCCTTGTTGCGGGCGATCTCGCGATAGGCCCGGGAGATGCGGAGGCGCGGCAGGCTGGTGTCGTTGGCGAAGACCATGTACTCCCCGTCGATCTTCTCCACCACCAGGTCCGGGATGACGTACTCGTCGGGATCGTTGGAGTGCTGCGTGCCGGGCTTGGGATCGAGCTGGCCCAGCTCGTCGGCGGCGTCCTGGACGTCCGCCGGTTTGATGTCCAGCGCCTTGGCGATGTCCTTCCACTTGTGGTTGATCAGGGCGTCGAAGTGGTCCTCGACAATGCGGAAGGTATCGGTGTCCTCCATGGCGAGCTGCCGGAGTTGGATGAGGAGGGATTCACGGATGTTCCGGGCACCCACGCCCGGAGGATCCATGGCCTGGACCTGTTCGAGCATCGCCTGCACCTCGTCCAGCTCGTAGGGCGCCAGCGCGGTCTCGATCTCCGCCAACTCCACCGCCCGCTCCTCGTCGTCCTCCAGGGCCTCGGCGTTCTCCACCGCGACGGGTCGGACTTCCTCCAGCCACCCGTTCAGCCCCTCCACCACATCGTCCAGCTCGCAGGTGAGCTGCCCGGAGTCGTCGATGTTGCCGATGATCTCCTCACCGATGCGGAGGTCCCGCTCCGGAAGGTCCAGGAGCCGGAGCTGATCGTGGAGGTGGTCGTGGAGGTCCTCGCTCTCCACCGGGGTGGGCTCGTAGTACTCCTTGTTGGGCTCGTACTGAGGGCGGCGGCCTCCGGCGACCTCGAAGCCGTCCATGAGGATCTCCTCCCAATCCACCTCGTCGTCGCTCATGGGCTCGTCGGCGACGTCCTCCTGCAGCTCCACCTCACGGGCCACGTCGGCCTCACGCATCTCCAGGAAGGGGTTCTCCGCCATCTCCTGCTTCAGATGCTGCTGAAGGTCCAGGAGCGGCATGTAGAGGAGCTCCATGGCCTGGTAGAGACGCGGGTTGATCCGCATCTCCTGCTTCATCTGCTGGCTCTGGAAGAGCTTGGTGTTGAACTGGTTCATGGCCCCCGCCTCATCCGTCGCCGCCGGGGGAGGTCCCGGCGGGCTGATGTAGGATGCCCTCTCCTGGCCCGGAGCCCGACGGCGCCTCCGGCCGGGGATAGCGTTCGCGCATGCGCGCGGTCAGCGTCGGGCCCAGGTAGATCTCCGCCGCTTCGTCGTTCCAGACCAGCTCGGAGACGCTCCCACTCAACCGGATCCGGCCCTCGTACATGATGTAGGCCCGGTCCACGATCTCCAGCGTCTGCTCCACGTTGTGGTCGGAGATGATGACGCCGATGTTGCGGCTCTTCAGGCCACGGACGATGTGCTGGATGTCGTTGACGGCGATGGGGTCGATGCCGGCGAAGGGCTCGTCCAGGAGCATGAAGCTGGGCTGCTGCACCAGCGCCCGGGTGATCTCCAGGCGCCGGCGTTCCCCGCCGGAGAGGGCGTAGGCCTTGGCGTCGCGGAGGCCCTGGAGGCCCAGCTCGCCCAGCAGCTCCTCCAGCCGCTTCCTCTCCTCCGCCCTCGGCAGGTTCAGCGTCTCGAGGATGGCCAGGACGTTCTCCTCGACGCTGAGCTTCCGGAAGACGGAGGGCTCCTGGGCCAGGTAGCCCACGCCCTTCCGGGCCCGCTTGTACATGGGGACCTTGGTCAGGTCCTCGCCGTCGAGGTAGACCTTGCCGGCGTTGGGCGGGATGAGGCCCACGACCATGTAGAAGGTGGTGGTCTTCCCGGCGCCGTTGGGCCCCAGGAGCCCGACGATCTCGCCCTGGTTCACCTCGATGTCCACATCGTTCACCACGGTGCGGCGTCGGAAGGACTTGGTGAGCCCGTCGCCCCGGAGGCG
>CAKZOQ010000469.1 GCA_937136445.1 uncultured Gemmatimonadota bacterium | reverse complement strand
ACGGCTGCGGTTCCCACCCCGACGACCAGCCGGGGTGCGTCGTCGCCCAGGGCGCCAGCCTCTGGACCCTGGCCCACGAGGTGGGGCACGTCCTCGACCTTCCGCACATCTCCGGGGAGCAGGACCAGAACGGGAACTGCGTCTCGCCCAACTTCAGCCGGCTCATGACGGGCTGCAGCACCAACAACATCACCAGCACGCCCACGCTGAGCAGCGGCGAGATCGACACGGTGCAGGGCAGCGACTACGCCCAGGAATGATCCTCCACGCAGAGGGACGGCCATGCCGGTGACACGAGAGCAGGTCCTGAGCTTCCTGGGCCGGGAAGAGATGGACTACGTCCAGGCCGCCGAGACCCTCGGCGCCGAGGCCCTGCCGGTCCTGCGGCAGATCATCGACGAAGGACCGACCCCGCTGGCGGCCAAGGCCACCTATCTGGTGGGCTACATCGAGGAACGACAGGACGCCCCGTCCACCGACGCAGCCGACGCCGTCCGCCTCGCCGCCGAGAGCGCCGAGCCCGTGCTGCGCGTGGCGGCGGCGGGCGCCCTGCGACACTTCTCCCGCCCTCCGGTGGAGCTCCTCGATCGGCTCCTCCAGGACGCCGACGCCGGGGTCCGCAAGCTCACCCTCCAGAGGCTGGAGCAGGACCCCCTCCCGGAGATGGAGGAACGGGTCCGGCGCATCCTCGAGGAGGAGCCCTCGGCCCGACTGCGCGACATCGCCCGACGAATCACCGACAAGATCCGCTGAACAGGAGAACACACCACATGCCCGCCGACATCGTCATCCACGACAACAAGGTCGAGGTCATCGACGGCCCCCTGGTCCTCCGCGACGGGAACGACCAGGGCGTGATTTCCGCCACGCGGATCAGCTCCATCCCGGAGGTCTCCACCGGGGAGCTCCGAGCCGAGGACTGCCACGTCCAGGCGATGGAGGTCGGGACAGGGTCCCCCCGAGAGCCCCGTGCCCCCGGATCGGTGGAGGTGAAGGACCGCCAGGGCGAGGTGACGCTGAAGATCGACGGGCAGAAGGGCTCCATCCAGCTCCGAAAGGACGGGAAGACGGCCTACCTCGGCCCGGACCGCATCAGCTCCGTGGATCGCGTCCTGACCAGGAAGCTCCAGAGCAACGAGGTGGAAGCCGACCAGCTCGAGGTGGGGGTCGGCTCCCCCTCCGAGCCCGCCGAGGCCGGAGAGATCCAGCTCAACGACTCCCGAGGTGAGGAAACCCTGCGGCTCGACGGCGCCACCGGCTCCCTGCACTTCGCAAACGGGACCGAGCCCATGCTCTACGTCCTGTCGTCCGGGACCAGCAATCCGGATCGACCGGTCATTGCCCACTCGCCGCGGTTCGACACCTGGGGACTGACGTATCGGGACCGGGGGGACAAGTTCATTTTCCAGCGCGCCGGGGACGGGGTGATGACGGTCGGCCTCGGCGAGCAGCAGGTGGGCATCCGGACGGAGGATCCGGACTTCACGCTGCACGTGAACGGGCAGGTGGCGGGGGTGGGGGCCTTCAACGGGCTCTCGGACGCGCGCTGCAAGGAAGGGGTGGAGCCGCTCCACTCCGCCCTGGATGCGGTCCGGCGGCTCCGAGGTGTGCGATTCGAATGGAAGGAGGGCGAGTGCGGAGGGCGGGAGACGCCGGAGGGGCCCCAGCTCGGCTTTCTCGCACAGGAGGTGGAGGAGGTGCTTCCGGAGGTGGTGACCACCGGTCGCTCCGGGTACCGCTCCGTCGCCTATGGCTCCGTGGTCCCCGTCCTGGTGGAGGCCATCAAGGAGCAGCAGGAGGAGCTGGAGCAGGCGCGCGAGGAGAGGCGGGCGTTGGAGGATCGCCTCGCGTCGCTGGAGGCGCGCCTCTCGGCCATGGAGGAGACGACGGCCGTCGTCGGATGAGCCGGAGGAGGACGGCCGGGATCGACGGATGTTCCTGGCGGCGGTGACCGGTACCGACGGCAAGACCACCACCGTCGAGTTCACCCGCCAGCTTCTGGAGCACGCCGGCATCCGGGCCGCCAGCTGGGGCAGCCTTGGCCTGGTGACGGCGCGCGGCCGGGATCCCTCCCCGGCCGTCTCCGTCGGACGGCGCGCCCTGGGCATTTTCCTCGAGGACCTGGACTACGCCGACCTGGACGCCGTCGCCTTCGAGGCCTTCAGCAGCAGCCTCGCCGGCGGATTCCTGGAGGGCGTGGAGCCCGACGTGGCAGCCTTCACCTCGTTCGGTCGGGACCACCTCGACCTCCACGGCACCCCGGAGGCCTACTTCCAGGCGAAGCTGCGCCTCTTCTCCGAGGTCCTTCCGCCCGGCGGGACGGCGGTGCTGCACGCCGACCTCCCGCGATACCCCCAGTTGCTGGAGGTCTGTCGGGAGCGCGGGCATGGGGTGCGGTCCTTCGGCCGGAACGGGGAGCTCCGCCTCCACGACGTCCGATCGACGGCGGAGGGGGTGCAGGTGACCCTGGAGGTGGACGGGGTCCGCTTCGACGGCCCACTGCCGCTCTTCGGCACACCGATGGTGGAGAGCGTCCTGTGCGCGTGCGGTCTGGCCCGGGCCGCCGGCGTGCCCGCCGAGGACCTTCTGGCCGCCCTGCCGGGTCTCCACGCACCTCCCGGCCGCATGGAGCCGGTGGGACGGCACCGCGGCGCGCGCATCTTCGTGGATGCGGCGCACACCCCGGAGGCCCTCCGACGTGCTCTGGTCTCCCTTCGGGCCGCGGCGACGGGGCGTCTCTCCGTGGTCTTCGGGTGCGGAGGGGAGCGGGATCCGGGCAAACGGGCCCTCATGGGAAGGGTCGCGAGGGGGGGCGCGGACCGGGTCTACGTCACGGACGACAACGCCCGGGGAGAAGATCCGGCGACCATCCGGGAGGCGATCCTGGAGGAGGTGCCGGACGGACGGGAGGTCCCGGATCGGGAGGCCGCCATCCATCGGGCCGTGGCGGAGCTCGGACCCGGCGACGTGCTCCTGGTGGCGGGCCGAGGCGACGAGGACACCCTGGAGGCGGGCGGAGGTGCTCGACCGCTGCGGGACGCCGACGCCGTGGCCGACGCCATCGCACCCCCCAACGCCGGTCCGGTAGAGACGTGAACGACGTCGCCGCTGAGGTGGAGCAGGCCCTCGATCCGCCGCTCGGCCTCGACGATTCACCCTCGAAGGAATCCCGTGACGGGTGGCCCGCGCTTCTCCGAAGGATCGCGGCCCGCGGACCCGGCGCACCGCTCCCGGCTTCGTCGGATCCGGCCGCCGACTTCATCCGTCGTTGGACGATCCACGCGCGGGCCGAGGCGGCCACCCGGTTTCCGCTCCTGGGCTGTGTCGGGGAAGCCGCCTCCGCCGCCCTTCTGAACGACCTCGCCGAGGAGCTGACCGACGACGCCGACCCGGTGCTCCGGCTCGAAGCATCTGCGTTTCGGACGGCCCTCCAGGGTCCGTTCGCCGGGTGGTTCGCCTCGGACGACTCGGCGGTGAGCGGCCCCTCCGACCCGGACGCCGAGCTGTTTCGATGGGTCCGCGAGGAGGGGTGGGCAACGATCCTCCGCAGACACCCGTTCCTGGCGCGCGCCCTCACGATCCGGACGCAGCACTGGCTGGACGCCACGGCCGAATTCCTGGAGCGGCTCTCCGACGACCTCCCCCTCCTCCAGGCGCGCTTCGCCCCCGATGGGGGTGCGTTCCGGATCCTGGAGCTGGACGGTCGGAGGTCCGATCGTCACCGGGGGGGTCGGTCGGTGGTCGAGATGCGTCTCTCCTCGGGCGGGGCGGTGTTCTACAAGCCGCGTCCCGTGGCTGCCGAGGTGGCCTTCGGGGTACTCATCGACTGGTTGCGCGCCCGCGGATTCGAGTACGAGGGCCGGCTCCCCACGGTCATCGATCGGGGGTCGTACGGGTGGATGGAGGGCGTGACTCGGAGCCCGTGCACCTCGACGCAGGAGTTCGCCCTGTACTACCGGCAGGCGGGGCTCCTGCTCGCCTTCTTTCACGGGCTGGGCTCGACGGACGTCCACTTCGACAACCTCATCGCCGCCGGCCCTCACCCCGTCCCCGTCGATCTCGAGACCTTGGTCGGACCGGTCCTGGGGTCGGGTGGAGCCCGCTCGCCCGCGACCGCTCCGGAGATCGCAGCGCAAGCGCTCGCGTCCTCCGTGCTCCGTACCTCTCTTCTGCCCATGTGGCATCCGCCTCCCGGCCCGGGATCGGTCTCTCAGGACATCGGTGGATTCGGGACGGGATCGGGGGTGACCGGCGCGCGTCGGCACCTGCCGCGCACGGACGGCGGCGAGGTGGCCGACCCCGTCCAGTGGATGCCGGCCCTTCTGGAGGGCTTCGACGCCGGCTACCGCGTGCTGGAGGAACACCGCGGCGCGCTGTCCGACCCTTCCGGCCCACTGGGGCAGCTCCACGACGCGCCCGTCCGGGTCGTGCTGCGCGACACCCGGATCTACGAGCGCCTTCGGAAGGCGGGGCTGGAGCCGGGATTCACCCATGCCACGGCCGAGCGCCGACAGCTCTATCGGCCGCTCTTCCCGGATCCCGACCACGATCCGTCGTCCGGCGAGTGGCGTCTCGCCCAGGCGGAGATGGAATCCCTCGAGCGTGGGGACATCCCGTCCTTCGCCGTCACGGGCGATTCCACCGCCGTCATGGACGATGTGGGGCGGATCTTCGGGGCGGGTGGAACA
>CAKZOQ010000468.1 GCA_937136445.1 uncultured Gemmatimonadota bacterium | reverse complement strand
TTCGTTCTCAGCCGAGTCTGCGTCCCGGCGAGGCCCCGGACCCCTCGGAGGCCGCCGTGGGGGTGACGCTGGCCCGGGGAGCGGTGGCGGAGACCGGCACGCTGCTCCTGGGTGCGGAAGACGGACGGGCGGTGCAGCTCCTCCCCCCGGAGCACGTCGTGCTGGTGTCCATCGACGGCCTCGTCCCCACCCTCGCCCGGGCCCTGTCGCGGCTCCAGGGGGACCTGCCGTCGGCGCTGGGGCTCCACTCGGGACCGAGCAAGTCGGCGGACATCGGACAGATCCTGGTGCAGGGCGTGCATGGCCCCGGCCGGGTGGTGGCGCTCTTCGTGGACTTAACGCCCGACGGAGCCGGGGCATCTCTGGATGCGAACGGAGACGACCCCACCGACGCGTCGGGGTCACCCACGGAGCAGCATCTAGCACGGGACGAGAACCATGACGACGACGACGAAGATGCGAGGGACGAGCACCCTCCTGACCCTCCTGGCCACCACCCTCCTGCTGCCGGCGGCCCTCCAGGCCCAGGCGCGGGGTCCGGGTGGAGACGGTCCGGGCCTGAGGGACATGCGGGACCGAGCCCCGGCGGCAGAGCGGATCCTCGCGGTGCGGGAGCACCTGCAACTGCGAGACGATCAGCTCCAGGAGCTGGAGCAGATGAGGCAGGAGGCGGTAGGCCGCAGGATGGCCGCCCTCGGCGAGATGGAAGAACTCCGATCCAGGGTCCGCGTCGGCGACCTGGCCCGGGACGAACTCCGGGCCCTGATGCAGGCGAGCCGCGAGGCGGCTCGGGAGGTCCGGGAGCAGGATCGGGAGCGCCTGGAAGGCCTCCTGGACGAAGAACAGCTCGAGGCCTGGCGGGAGCTCCAGCGGGACCGGTTCGTGGCTCGCCGCGGCGAGGGCCGCCGGGAGATGGGGCCGCGGGGCGGAGGACGCCGGGGACCCGGCGGACGCTAGCCGTTGCGGAGGAAGGGAGGGGCCGTCCGTCCTACGACGGTCCCTCCGTCTCTCCGTGGACTTCGTCGTGGAGGGCCTTCTTCATGGCCCGGTACCCCTCCTCCACGAAGTAGTCCACATCCTCGAAGTCGAAGGTGCCGTAGCCATCCAGCTCCGGACGGACGTACAGGAGGGGCGTTTTGCTCCAGGCCGCCAGGAGGTCGCGGCGGCGGCGGTAGGTCATGATGGAGAAGATGCGCTGGGCCACCCCCACCATCCCCTGCTTCATGATGGAGTCGGTCTCGTGGGTCTCCCCTGAACCCACGTCCACCCCGATGATGCCGGTGGCGCCGAGCTCCTCCGCCCGTCCCAGGGCCAGGGGGTGCTCGGTGCCACCGTCCACGTAGGCCACGCCGTCGAGCATGGCCGGCGGGTAGATGGCCGGCAGTGCCGACGAGGCGTAGACGGCGTCCACCAAGGACACGTCTGTCCGCGCACCCACCCCGAACCACTCGGTCCGTCCGGTGGCCAGCGCCACGGCGTTGATCTGCATGGGAATCCCCAGGGCCCGCCAGCCCTCCTCCGGGAGAAGCCCGGCGAAGTACCCCCGCAGGGTGTCGCCGCGGAAGATGCTGGGCTGCCGGATGCCGTTGAACAGCACCGCCCGCCGGTTGACGCGAACGATGTCGTCCCGGGTGAGGTCCAGAGCCCGTTCCCGCATCTCCTGCCATCCCATCCCGTGGGAGACCAGGGCACCCACCAGGGCCCCGATGCTCGTCCCTACGATCCCCTGGACCTCCACATCCTCCTCGACCAGGGCCCGGTAGGCGCCAACGTGGGCCAGGCCCTTCAGCCCGCCTCCGCCCAGGACCAGCCAGGGACGGCGGCCGAGGGACCCAAGCCCAGGAGTCGGTGTACCGAGTCGCCCTGGGT
>CAKZOQ010000467.1 GCA_937136445.1 uncultured Gemmatimonadota bacterium | reverse complement strand
CCGGAAGGCTAGGAGGTCGTTGGCCAGGTAGCCGATCTCGAACTCGGAGGTGAAGGCCCCGTAGGCCAGTCCGAACCCCACCAGCGCGTCCAGGGGACTCCGGCCGCCCAGAAGCACGAGCACCAATCCCGCCGGCAGCCACTCGGTGAGGACCAGCAGACCCCAGAGCTGCGGGGCCCTGCGAAGGCGGGTGTGGGCCAGGTAGGCCACCGGGACGAAGAGCGCCAGCGTCCTCATCCGCCCACCTCCACGAATTCCGGCTCCAGCCGGGCCCACGCCGCCCGCTCCGAGGCACGTCGGAGGACCACGATGCGTCGGTCCGCCCGGGCCATCAGGTCGTAGTCGGTGAGGTTGTCGGTGAGGAAGGCCAACGGCTCACCGGAGCGAAGGAGCTCCTCCACGGCGTCCTCCTTCCGACCCGTGAGGTCCCGCTCCAGCGTCCCGGTGCAGCGTCCACCCTGGTACGCCAGCGCAGAGGCCCGGTGGTCCACCCCGAGGAGCTCGGCGATGGGCGCCACCACCTCCTCCAGCGACGACGACACCAAGACCACCCGCCCGCCGTCCCGCTGGAGCTCCTCCAGGCGGTCGCGGGGCGCCTCCAGCGGTGCCCGCTCCCAGAGCGCCGGGGCGTAGCGCCGCCCCACCTGGGCCAGGAAGTCCCGCTCCAACCCCGCCAGGCGACCCAGGGCCCAGGGACGGGCGAGGTCCGAGCCGGTGACGCGGTGGAGGGCGGCGAAGAGGAAGCCCCGGCCGCCGGTGCGGGCGTGGAGGCGGGCCACGGCTTCGGCGTCGTCGGATCGCCCGGCTTCTTCCAGCGCCATCCGGACGAAGCCGTAGGTGCTGTTCTCGTCCACCAGGGTGTGGTCCAGGTCGGAGAGGACGATCACGGTGCCCCCACCAGCGTACGGTACAGCCCGGCGTACGCCTCCACTCCGTCCTCCAGGGAAAACCGGCTCTCGGCCGCGGCGCGAATCCGTTCCACGGGGATGGCACCGAGCTCGGAGAGGGTGCGGACGGAGTCCCGGAGGGTGGCGGGCTCCACGTCCGGGAGCACCCGACCCAGGCCGTCCCCGCCGATGATCTCGTCCACGTCCCCCACCCCGGCGTTGCACACCACAGGGAGGCCCACCGCCAGCGATTCGGCCAGCTTGGTGGGACAGGACGCCGTCTTGGAGTAGGTGGGCCGGATGAAGAAGAGGGACAGGTCGGCGGATCCCAGGAGCCCGGGGACCTCCTCCCGCTGGGCGGAGCGGATCACCAGGCGGTTGGGGTCGATGCCCAACCGGCGGGCCTCGGATCGGAGCTCGTCGGGGTTGTGTCGGGTCACGAAGAGGAGGCGGGCGTCCGGGGACACCCGGAGGAACTCGCGGAACCAGATCAGCATCGGCTCCAGCAGGTACCAGGTTCCCAGGGACCCCAGGTAGACGACGACCGGTGCGTCGGCGGGGAGGCCCAGGGTGGTCCGCGTGGTGGCCCGAGCCTCTGCTTCCTGGAGACGGAAGAGCTCCAGGTCCACGCAGCAGGGGATCACCTCCATGGGCACCCCGGCCCCCACCTCCTCCCACCTCCGCATCTCCTCCACCGCCGCCCGGGTGAGGCTCACGACCTGGTCCGCCTCCGCCACCAGCGTCCGCTCCACCCGCTTGAAGTGGCGATACAGCCACGCGTACAGGGGATGGGACGGGTCCCAGATGCCCCCCTCCACACGCTCGTCCACCCAGAAGCCCCGCATGTCGAAGAGGTAGGGCACGCCCCGGTCCCGCTTCAGGAGCTGGGCCGCCCGCGCCGCCTGGTAGCTCCGGCAGTGGACGAGCTCCACCCCGTGCTTCCGGGCGAGGGATGCCACCGAGCGGCGCAGGGTCCACCAGTCCCGGAGCTTGGAGACGGGGCCCAGAGCCCGGTGGAAGGTTCGGGGGTGCCACTGCACCCCTGCTCGGTCGAGGCGTGCCTGGATGGCCCCTCGCCGCGCCCGGAACCGCTCGGGCTTCTCGAAGGAGAGGAGGTGGAAGCGGTAGCCCCGGGCCGCCAGACCCAGGACGTACGGAAGCACCTGGGACTCGCCCAGGGGGTCCGTCATGCCGTCGTAGGAGACATAGAGGACGGAGGTCAACGGAGACGGAGGTGGCGGGGCATCGGCGGAGCTCGTCCGGTCAGCGCGAGCGGAGCCAGGTTTCCAACGTCAGGAGCGCCCAGAGGGCGTGCCCATGGTCGTGCTCGCCCGATTGATGCTCCGCCCACAACCTCTCGGCGGCCTCCCGTCGGAGCCAGTCCCAGGAGGCGGCCCCGGGCCCGAAGAGGCGGTCGTGGACGAAGTCCTTCCAGGCGGTGCGAAACCAGAGGGGGAGGGGCACCCCGAAGCCCATCTTGGGCCGGTCCACGATCTCCGGCGGGAGGAGCTCCGGGAAGGCTTCGTGGAGGAGCCACTTGGTGGTCCGCCCACGGGTGCGGTAGGCGTCGGGCAGCCCGGCGGCGAACTCCATCACCGCGGTGTCCAGGAACGGGCTCCGCAGCTCCAGGCCGTGTCCCATGGAGCAGCGGTCGGCCTTCACCAGGAGGTCCTCGGGGAGGTAGGTGCGGAAGTTCAGGGCGAGACTCCGGGCCATGGCCGAGGCGTCGTCCGATTCCTGCCAGGGCTCACGGAAGCTCTCGGTGAGGGCCGAGCGGGTCCAGGCGGACCGCAGGCCGTCCTCGTGGAAGCGGGGGCCCAGGAACTCCTCGATGCGGTCCGGGAGGAAGCCGATCCAGCGGAGCATGCGTTCCTCCGGCGGGAGCGCCGCCGCCTGGAAGAACCGGCGGGCCCGACGGGTGGGGGGCCGGAAGTCCGGGGGGTGGGGCAGCAGCCCGCCCACGGCGGTCCCC
>CAKZOQ010000466.1 GCA_937136445.1 uncultured Gemmatimonadota bacterium | reverse complement strand
TGGCGAGCGCGGTTGGGGCAAGCAGTTCGGCTTCGGCATCCCCTACTGGGTCTGGGTGTCGCTCCCGGAGCTCTTCCCCGAATACCTGCCGGGGACCGACCCGGGGCAGGGGTATTCGTCCTTCGGGATGATCTACGAGGAGGGCCGGGACCCCCGGCTCGACCTGCCCATCGGGATGTCCATGCGACGCGTCCAGGGCGTGGACCGCGTCTACTTCACCTGCTCCGTCTGTCACACCGGGGTCGTCCAGGAGGCTCCCGGCGCCGAACGCCAGATCGTCCTGGGCATGCCGGCCAATACCTTCGATCTCGGCGCGCTGGCCGATTTCCTCTTCCAGTCGGCGGCGGACTGGAAGTTCCGGTCGAGTCGCATGTTCCCGACCATCGAGGCCATGGAGGCGGCCCAGGAGGAGCGACCCGAAACCGAGGCCTATCGCCCGGATCCGCTGAACCCCATCGACCGGCTCGTCTTCCGACATGCCGGCATCACCCTTGTGCGGGATCAGCTCCTCACCCTCACCTCCCGCCTGCGATTCATGGACGTCCGGAGCTGGGGCCCCGGGCGGGTGGACACATTCAACGCGCCCAAGGCCCTCCTGGGCTTCCCCATGGAGCGGGCGCCGGAACGGGAGAAGGTGGGGATCGCCGAATTCCCGTCGGTCTGGAACCAGCGCTGGAAGGAGGGCATGCAGCTCCACTGGGACGGGAACAACACCAGCGTGGACGAGCGGAACCTCAGTGCAGGCTTCGGCACCGGCGCCACCCCCACCACCCTCGACAAGGAGAAGGTGCTGCGGATCGCCGACTGGCTCTGGGAGGCCGCGCAGCCTCCCGCCTTCCCCCAGGAGCATCTGGACCCCGGCCTGGCCGAGGAAGGGGCCGCCATCTATCGGGCCGAATGCTGGTCCTGCCACGGCAACGCCGAAGCTCCCTACCGCACGGAGGACGACGGCGGGCGGGTGGGTACCGTGACGGCCATCGACGATGTGGGCACCGACCGAGCCCGGCTGGATTCCTACACCCAGGAGCTGGCCGCCGCGCAGAACACGCTCTACGCCGGCTTCCCCGAGAACCCGGTGGCCTGCCAGGCGGAGACCGCCGACCGCCTCGACTGCTATCCGGCGCGCTTCCGCCACTTCCGGAAGACGTGGGGCTACGCGAACATGCCCCTCGACGGGCTGTGGCTGCGGGCGCCCTACCTGCACAACGGGTCGGTCCCGACCCTCGCCGACCTCCTCGCCCCCCCGGAGGAGCGGCCCGATACGCTCTGGATCGGCTACCCCGTGTACGACTTCGACCGGGTCGGCTTCGTCACGGATTCGCCGGAGGCCCGCCGTGAGGGCTGGCTTCTGGACACCTACGCGCCCGGCAACGGGAATGAGGGGCACCGCTACGGCACGCAGCTGAGTCCGGCGGCCAAGCGGGCGCTCCTCGAGTACCTCAAGACCTTCTAGGGGGCACCATGTACGAGGAACGCGAGGGCATCATGGCGAAGCTCAAGCGCTGGGGGAAACGCCTGCTCATCGTCATCGCCCTCCTGGCCCTCCCCGTGGCGTTCTTCACCTGGGACACCTTCTTCCGGCAGTACGATCAACCCGAGTGGGTGACCTCCGATCCGGTGGCGAACTTCCTGTACGGGTCCATCGGGTCGGAGAGCCAGGCCGGGATCCCCTACTGGATCGTGGTGGTGCTGCCCCGGATCTTCGACGACCTCCTGCCGGGCCCCGGGGGCTATGCGGCTCTGGGTCTTCCGTGGGAGGAGGGGCGGGAGTTGCCTGCAGGGTTCTCCAAGAAGCGCATCGGCTTCGACCGGGTGGGCTTCAACTGCGCCCTCTGCCACGCCACCCGCTACCGCACCGTCCCCGACGAGACGCCCACCGTGGTAGCGGCCGGAGGGAGCAACACTGCGGACATCCAGGGGCTCCTCCAGTTCTTCTCGGATGCCGCCGCCGATCCCCGCTTCGGCGCCGAGACGATCATGACCCAGATCGACATGGCCTATCCGCTGGGGTGGATCGACCGGCAGCTCTACAAGTTCCTCTACATCCCCCTCACCCGGAAGCAGCTCCTGGAACAGGGCGCCGACTTCGCCTGGGCCGACGAGCGGCCGCACTGGGGCCCCGGGCGGGATGCGCCCATGAACCTCACCAAGTTCAACTTCCTGGACCTCCCCCGGGACGAGAGCGTCGACAACACCGACTTCCCTGCCATCTGGAACCTCCAGGCGCGGGTGCAGCAGGGCCGCACCTGGCCGGAGGACGACATGTCGCTCACCGCCGACCTCTCGAAGCTGGACGTGGGCCCGGAGCGCCTGATGCTCATGAACCTGGACGGGGCCACCACCTCGTTCCGGTCCGTCATCATCGACTCGGCCCTGGGGCTCCAGGCCGAGGACTCGCCCTTCTTCCGCGAGCGTATCCAGGAACTGGAGGATTGGCTCATGACGCTCCCGCCGCCGGAGTACCCCCTGCCGGTCGACGGCGAGCTGGCCGCCGAAGGGGCAGGGGTCTTCGAGGCGACCTGCGCCGGTTGCCACGCTCCTGGGCGGGCCAACCGGCTCGGAACCGGCATCCCCCTGGACGAAATCGGCACGGATCCCGAGCGCTCCCTGGCCTGGACCCGGGAAGCCGCCGACAGCGCGAATCGGGCCGTGGCCAACGGCATCGGGATCGACCGGACCCCCATGGCCAAGCCGGACCCGGAGGGATACGTGGCGCTGGACCTGGGAGGGATCTGGCTCCGGGGCCCCTACCTGCACAATGGTTCGGTGCCCACGCTCCGTGCCCTGTTGGAGCCTCCGGGGGAACGACCGGCCCGCTTCTACCGGGGCTACGACGTCCTGGATCGGGAGCACGTCGGGTTCGTGTCCCGCCGGTGCTCGGAAGAAGAATCGGAAGAAGAAGGGGACGAGGGAGGGGGCGAGGAGGACGATCCCCTCCAGGGGGGGTGCATGCCGGAGCACGAAGGCTGGCTCTACGACACCGCCGAGCGCGGGAATGGAAACGGCGGCCACATCTATGGCATCGACCTGGCGCCCGAGGTCAAGTCGGCGCTTCTGGAATACCTCAAGACCCTGTAGCCATGCGCACGCCTGCGGAACCGTCCCGGCCCTCTCCTTCCACCCGCCCTGCTGCGACCACGCGGTCCGGCGAGAGCCGAGCGGCGGGATCCGGGGGGCCTGTCTCGCTCACGGATCGAAGGAGC
>CAKZOQ010000465.1 GCA_937136445.1 uncultured Gemmatimonadota bacterium | reverse complement strand
GCTACGCCCACGAGGCGGATCGCAGCATCCACCTCTTCGACGGTCAGGTGGTGAGTGAGGACGAGGTGAAGAAGCGGGAGCTGGAAGAGGCGGGCTTCGACGTAGCCTGAGCCGTTCCAACCGGCCGCCGCCGCGGTCGCAGCCCTCCCGGCCGTCGGGCGCCCTCCGGTGGAATCCTCCGCCGGGGGGCGTCGCGCGTTCGTACCCGGGCGTGGTGCCCCTCGTCGGAGGCACCTAGCTTGGGCACCCCTCGGCCTGGTTCTCCCCCACCGGATGCTGCCTCCGTGCCCTCCTTCGGCTTCCGTCTCCCGGCGACGCTCCTCCTCGTGGCGTCTCTCGCAGCCTCTCCCTGCGTCCCGCTGGCCGCGCAGGCTCCGGCCGACGCCCTCCTGCTGACCCGGGCCGAGCGCACCGGGTTCGTGGAAACCACCGGGTACGAGGAGGTGGTGACGCTGGCCTCCCGGCTGGCCGAGGCCTCCGACGACATCCATCTCACCCACCTCGGCTACACCCAGGAGGGCCGTCGGCTGCCGCTCCTGGTGGTGGGGGCGCCCGATGCCTCGCCGGAGGCGGTCCGGGCCACGGGGAAGACCCGCGTCTATCTCCAGGGCAACATCCACGCAGGCGAGGTCTGCGGAAAGGAGGCCCTCCTCATGCTCCTCCGCCGCTTCGCCGCCGGCGCGTACCCCGACTGGAGCGACTCGCTGGTCCTCCTGGTGGCACCCATCTACAACGCCGACGGCAACGAACGGGTGCGCCTGGACCATCGCCGGCTCCAGCACGGGCCCGTGGGCGGGATGGGTCAGCGCCCCAACGCCATGGGCCTCGACCTCAACCGGGACCACACCAAGCTGGACACCCCGGAGGCTCGTTCGCTCGTCACCTTCCTCACGCGGTACGATCCCCATGTGGGGGTGGACCTGCACACCACCAACGGGACCCGCCACGCCTACCACCTGACCTACGCGCCGCCCCTCCACCCGGCGACGCCGGCGGGCATCGACGACTACCTCCGGGACGAGTGGCTCCCCCAGGTGACGCGGAGGGTGGAGGAGAAGCGGGGATGGGCCTACCACCACTACGGCAATGCCTACGACGGGCCGGAAGGGCCGGGCTGGTACACCTTCGACCACCGGCCCCGCTTCAGCAACAACTACCTGGGGCTCCGGAATCGATTCGGCATCCTGAGCGAGGCCTACGCCTACCTCACCTTCCACGACCGGATCCGCGCCAGCCTCTGGTTCGTGGAGGAGATCCTGGACTTCGCGTCGCAGAACGCCGGGGAGATCCGACGCCGGACGGAGGAGGCCGACCGTCGCTCGGTGGTGGGTCGGGAGCTGGCCACCCGGGCCCGCTACCTCGCCACCCCCGGGGACCCCACGATCCTCATGGGCGCGGTGGACACCCTGGTGCACCCCTACAGCGGGGCGCCCATCCTCCGCCGGCGGGACCATGTGGTGCCCACGCCCATGGCGGAGTTCGTGGCCTTCCAGCCCGCCGCCTCCGAGGTGGCGCCGCAGGCCTACTACCTTCCGCCCTCCGCCGAGGACGCGCTACGGCGTCTGGAGGCCCACGGGGTGTCGGTGGTCCGCTACGCCGAGGCTCGGGAGCTGCCGGTGGACCGGTTCCAGGTGGATTCGGTGTCGGTGGCCGACGAACCCTTCCAGGGACGGAGGGAGCGCACGGTATGGGGTCGGTGGATCGCCACGGTGGAGACGCTCCCGCCGGGGAGCGCCTACGTGTCGCTGGATCAGCCCCTGGGGCGGCTGGCCTTCACTCTGCTGGAGCCCGCGTCGGACGACGGCTTCGTCGCATGGGGGATCCTCGAGGCGACCTCCGAATCCGGCGTGGCGCTCTACCGCGTCCCGCCGAACTCCTCCGCCCCGGGACGGGGCGGCGGGTAGCGGAGGACCCGGTGGACCGGAGGGGTCAGCCTTCCTCGATCCGGTGGAAGATATGCACGCCTCGGTCTTCCAGGTGGCTTATGACCGCCTGGTAGCACTCCTCGTCGGCGCCCACCGTCTCCGGCGCGGCGACCCCGGGCTCGGTCCAGAGGCCGCGGGCTACCACGTTCACCAGCGCAGTGCAGGTGTAGCCGGTGGTGCGGGCCATGGAGGAGGTCTCGGTCTCCGGCTCGTAGTAGTCGAGCAGGTTGTAGACGTGGCGGACCGGCTGGTCGTTCCGGGTGCCTTCCACCGTGAACCGGCACACCGTGAGGTCCGGTTCGCCCTCCTCGAAGGCCCACTGGTCGAAGAGGAGGGCTTCCGTGACGTCCAGGGGGCGAGCCGCGCCGGACGCCGCCTGGATCTCGCGCTCGGAGAAGAACCCGGCCTCGCGCAGGGTCCGCATGAGCTTGGCGTGCCCCGGGTAGCGCATGGTCTTCTCCACCATGTTCGGCACGTCGGGAAGGGAGGCGAGCAGCGACCGCAGGCCGTCGGTGTTGAAGGCCTCGAGCGTACCGAGGCCCGGGAAGTCCACCAACTCCACCTCGGAGAGGGCCGGCAGCGTCACCGCCTGCCCGTGGCGCCGCATCCGGGCCGGGCGGACGTACTCCTGGATGACGTCCCGGGGGGAGAAGGGGGCCTTGTACTCCCAGGGGCTGCTGCGCTCCACCGGGAGCCCGCCGACCAGCGCTTCGAAGGACCGGGTCTCGTCCAGATCGGCATGCACGTGCCCCAGGATCAGGTTGCTGAGCCCCGGAGCCACGCCGCAGTCCACCAGGCAGGGGACCCCGGCGGCCGCCGCGCGCTCCTGGAGCCCGGAGGCGTCCTCGGGGAAGAAGGAGATGTCCACCACCGGCTTCCCCTGGTCCAGGACGTGGCCGACGGTGCGGTACCCCATGAAGCCGGGCACCGCGCCCACCACCAGGTCCGCGTCGGCCACCACGGCGGCCACGTTGGACTCGCGGGAGAGATCCACAGGAACTCCGCGTGCTCCATCCTCCTCCAGCCCTTCCAGCGCCACCGGTTCCTGTTGTCCGCTCAAACTCCGGGCCGCCGCCGCCACGTCGATGCCCGTAGTCTGGCGCAACTCTTCCAAAAATCTCGGTAGGGCCGTAGCATTGCCCCCGCCCTGGGAATTAATCACCGTG
>CAKZOQ010000464.1 GCA_937136445.1 uncultured Gemmatimonadota bacterium | reverse complement strand
GCACGAGGTGCGCCAGGATCCACCGGCGGTCCCGTTCGTCCAGGAGCCGGGAGACCTCCGCCTCGAGGGTGGCGATCTCGCTGTCCACGGCGTCCACCGTCTCCTTCTCCATGCCCCGACGGAGCTCCTGGTCCAGGCGCTCGGAGGTCCGGGTGAGCTCTTCGATGCTCCGGGTGAGGGCGTCCCCCCGACTCCGCGCCGCCACCAGCGCATCGTCGTCCCGGGTCCACGACTCGCCCTGGGCCTCGGCCCTCCGGATCCGCGCCACCCGCTCCTCCAGCTCCGGATGGGCCCGCTCCAGCTCCTGGCGGAGGCTCCGCGCCGACTCCCGAGCCTCCAGGCGCCGCCGGATCCGCGCCACCCCCCGGTCGCCGTCGCCGTCGCCCTGCTCCCGGAGAAGCTCCTCGAGCTCCTTCAGCCGACGTGCGGAACGGTCCCGTTCCTCCCGCACCCCCATCGCCTCGTCCCGGATCCGCTCCAGCTCACGGCCACCGGACTCGGCGGCGTCCCGGAGCCGTTCGGCACGGTGCAGCTCCCGCTCCAGCAGGCGGGCCAGCGCCTCGGCCCCCAGCCCCGGGTCGTGCTGGAGGAGGCCGGCGAGCTCCGTGGCCTCCCGGTCGGCCGCCGCCAGGCCCTCCTCGAGCTCCCGCCCCCGCCGGGCCCGCTCCTCCCGGTCCTGGAGGAGCTCCTGGATCCGCTCCAGCGCTCCGGCCACCTCCACCGGGGCCTCCCGCAGCCGCGCCCCCTCCACCGGCACGTCCCGCACGAGCTCCTCCAGTTCGCTCCGGCCCTCGGCGACCCGCGCCTCCAAGCGTTCCATCTCCAGGGCCCGCTCCTCCGTCGGGTCCGGGAGGGGGTCGGGGGAGGTGGTGGCTGCCCGCAGGTCGGCCCACAGCTTCAGGACCACCCCGCCGGCCACCAGGGCCAGAAGCGCCGGGAGGGCGGCAACCCAGCTCGACTGGAGTCCCGCCATGCCCAGGCCCACGCCACCCGCCAGAAGGGCCGCCAGACCCGTTCCCAGGAGGGCCCGCCCACCGCCGGGTCCCCCTTCGACAGCGGGCGCGCCACCGTCGGTGGCGTCGGGGGTCGCGGGAGCGGACGCGGAGGCACGCTCCCGGGCCTCGGACAGGCGGTCCCGGGCCGCCTCGAAGGCTCGTCCGGCCTGCCGCAGCTCCCCGGCGGGCAGGGCCAGGAGCGGCCCACGAGGTGCGTCCCGCCATGGGACCGCCAGGATGGGCTCCGCCACCGAGTCCAGACGCCGCTCCCGGTCGCGCAGGTCCTGTCGGAGGGCGTCCAGACGGGCCCGGTCCGAGGCCCACCCGGCGGCGCGGGCCGTGAAGCGGGCGACGGCGTCCCGTCGCTCCAGGAGGCGGCGATGGACGTCGCCCAGCGCCTCCAGGGCGGCGCGGGGCTCCTCGGTGCGCGCCTCCAGCTCGGTGAGGCGGTTCCGGTGGCCCTCCACGGTGGCGAGGAGTCGGTCACGCTCCGTGCCGGGATCGGCGGGGAGGGCGTCCAGCTCCTCCACCGATCCCGCCGCCTCCTCGAGTTCGGCGATGCGGGCCAGCCGTCGGCGGATGGGGGCCAGCACCTCCACCCGCTCCACCTGGAGCCGGATCTCCTCCCGTTCCCTCCGCGCCTCCTCCAGCTCCTCGGCGGCCTCGTCCCGTCGCCGCACCAGTTCCCGGAGATCCCGGTCGCGCTCCATCGCGTCCCGTCGCCGTCCCCGGAGCTCCCGCAGCTCCTCCCGGAGCTCCCGGACCGTCTGATTCCCCCGCCGGCTGGGACGCCAGAGGGCGCCGGCCTCCTCTTCCAGCTCGGCGGCCACCTCGCGAGCCGGGACCAGATCCGAACCCATGGAGCCCAGGAGACGGTCCTCCACTCGCCCCCAGGTGTCCTCGTCCAGCGCCGCCAGCTCCTCCAGGGTCAGGGCGAAGACCTGTCCGTAGACGCTGCGGGGCACGTGCGTCGTCCAGGGGAGCGACCGGTTCCGGAGGTCCTCCTCTTCGCCCTCCGGTAGGGTGAGGGTGCCGGCGGGGGAGGACAGGAGGCGGCGGCGGACCTCCATGCAGCGGCCGTCGGCCAGGCGGATGCGGGCCGAACCTTCGGCGTCTCCCCCGCTCCACGGAGCGTAGGGATTCCGGTCACGTGACGCCGGGTAGAACCCGTAGAGGAGGGTGCCGAGGAAGTCGAAAAAGGTGGACTTGCCCGCCTCGTTGGGGCCGTGGACGGCCACCAGGCCCGGGAGTGGGTCCGGGCCGGTGTCCAGCTCCCGGAGCGCCCCGTAGGCATCGATGCGGAGGCGGTGGAACCTCACGACTCGTCCGCCCCGAGGAAGCGGGCGGCGAGCTCCCCTTCCATGCCCTCCAGGAGCCGACGGACGTAGCGCCCCACCGCCTCGGGATCCGGGTCTGGGAGGCCGGCGAGTTCGGCGGGGTCCAGGCTCGAGAGGGTGGCCTCGCCCCGACGCACGGCCTCCAGTGCCCGGAGCGAGGCCCCCAGGACGTCCACACGCTCCCGGTGTTCTTCCACCTGAACCACCGGATGGACGCGGTCGGTGACCACCGTCACCTCCAGCGCGTCCAGGTCGCCGGTGAGCTCCCGGGCCAGGACCGCCCGGTCCTCCTCCCGTCGGAGCTCGCGCCAGAGGGGACACGGCCCCTCGAGGCGGACCCGGACCATTCGCCCCCGCGATGCCCGACCTGGAGCCTCCCGGTCTCCACCGACGGATACCTCCCGTCTCGAGGGAGGGTCGCCCGGGGTGTCCCCCTCTTCCCGCCGTCCCTTCCAGGCGGCCCGGATGCGGAAGAGGAGGGCGTCCAGGGAGTCGGCCTCCGCCAGGTCGCCGAGGCGGAGCGTCTCCCAGCGCACCGCGGCCAGGGGGACGAAGCGGAGCGCCGGGGCGGAGCGGTCGGAGAGATCCACCAGGGTGGCGCCTCTGGGGCCGGTTTCGGCGTGGGTCTTCCCCTGGAGGCTCCCGGCGTAGACCACCGGTGGATCCCGGCTCAGGATCTGTCGGGTGTGGATGTGCCCCAGCGCCCAGTAGTCGAAGCCGGCCCGCTCCAGCCGCCCCAACTCCGAGGGGGCGTAGGCGTGATGGGCTTCGGCCCCCGGGGAGGCGCGGACCTGGGTGTGCAGGACCGCCACCTCGGGGACCGAGCCGTCGGGTCGGGGGAGAAGCCGGGAGAGGTCCTCTCGTTCCCGCCGGGTTCGATGGCCGATGGCGCTCACCCGGCCCACCGTCCTACCCTCCCGATCCTGCACCTCCACCCGGATGGGCACCTCGTCCCCGGCCACATGCACGCCCGCAGGCCAGGAGAGGGCGCGGGGCCCCGCCTCGGGGCCTCCGGGGTCGTGGTTGCCGGTGGCGTAGACCACCGTCACGCCCTCCTGGACGAGCCGTCGGGTCTGCTCCAGGAGGAACCGCTCCGTCTGGAAGGAGAGCCGATCCCCATCGAAGAGGTCGCCGGCGATGAGAACGGCGTGCACGCGCTCCCTCAGGGCCAGCTCCACCGCCCGCCGGAAGCTCTCCCGGGAGGCCTCCCTCAGGCGCCTCCGCACCGACTCGGAGCGGCCGGCGAAGGAGGTGTCCAGGTGTACGTCGGCAACGTGGAGGAAGCGCATAGGCGAAGGTAGCCCGCTCCCGGGGCATTTCAATCACGCTTCGGGCCGCCCACCTTGCGGCTATGACGTCCCAGGTGCCCACCTCGTCGGAGGACCGACCGGACGCCTGCCCCTTCTGCGGGGCGGGCCTGTCCGGGAAGCCCAACCGGTGCCGGCGCTGTGGCACCATTCTCGGCGAGGCGCGGGACGACCTGAAGCGGGAAGGGGCCCGGCGCCGGACGGTGGATCGGACGCGGCGTGCGGCGGCGGACCTGGCGTTCCTGGTGGGGCTCCTCCTGGGCGGGCCCCTCATGACCGTGGGCGGGGAGTTCGAGCTCGGTCTCCTGATCGTCCTGGCCGGGGGCTTCGCCTCGCTGCTCCGGCGCTACGCCGCCGCCTCCACGGGGGGTGCGGGGCTCATCGGGAGCCTCCTGGCCCTGGTGGTGGCCCAGCTCGTGGTGGCGCCTGCCGTCGAGGAGTTCGAGGAGGACGAGGTGGGGGCCGAGGCCCGCGCCGCCTTCCTTCAGGGACTGGACGAACGATCCCCGGACCTCCGGGTCCAGTCCCGGGGCCCGGGAAACCTCACCGCCTGGTTCGAGGGGGGCGAGGCTTCGGGCATGCCCTGCGGGGAGTACCCGCCGGGGGAGCTGCGAGCGCACCTGGCGGATCGGGGGTTCGAGCGGATCGTGGTGCCGGGTGCCCGGACCCAGGCGGGGGTCTGTTCCTTCCCTCCCTGAGAGAAATGTGCTTCAAAGACGGCCGGGAAGCCGTATCTTTGAACGATTCACCCGGTGCGTCCCCCGAACCCCCGGCAGGCCGGACCCGCCCCGGCCCTTCCCCATGAGCGACACCACCGAGACCGCCGTCCGACGGCTCCGTCAGGATTCTCCCACCCTCGACGCCGTCTGCCGGCAGATCGAGCACCACCTGGAAGGGGACGAGGCCGACCTCGCGGTGCAGTTCGCCGAGCTCTTCTTCAGCAAGGCCGCTCCGGATCTCCTCCATGAGCGCAGCACGGACGCCCTCACCCACATGTCATTGGGCGCCTTCGACTTCCTGCGTCGGAGCCGACCCGGCCGGGCCAACGTCGAGGTCCTGAACCCCGATGTGGACAACGAGGGGTGGTACGCCCCGGTGAGCGTGCTGCGCACCAACATCACCGAGCGGCCCTTCGTCGTGGACACCATCCGCGAGTTCCTCCACGCGGAGGACCTGGCCATCGAGCACATCATCTACCCGGTGCTCCACGTGGATCGCGGCGAGGACGGCGAGGCCGTGGGGGTCCGACCCTCTCGGGAGGGGGGCTCCCGGGAGTCGCTGGTGCATTGCGAGGTGGGTCGCATCACGGACGTCGAGAAGCTCGAGGAGCTCCGAACGGGCATCGAGGAGCGCCTCCAGGACGTCATCCGGGCCACCGACGACTTCGACACCATGGTGGATGCGGTGAACGACGTCGTGACGGAGCTGGCCGAGCGGGCTTCGAGCCTGGACGGCCGGTCCAAGGAGCTCACCGAGATCCAGGAGTTCCTGCGCTGGCTCCGGGACGGCGCCTTCGTCTTCCTGGGCTACCGCGGCTACGACATCGTCCCCAGGGCCGATGGCCCGGCCATCGTGGTGGAGACCGGCTCGGGGTTGGGCGTTCTCCGCAACGAGTCCGACTCCTTCTTCGCCGAGCCCGTCTCCCTGGAGGAGCTGGAGGAGGGCTTCCAGGACATCGTCATCCACGGCCCGACGTTGATGGTCTCCAAGACCAATGCCGAGTCCACCGTGCACCGTCGGGCGCGCATGGACTACATCGGGGTGAAGAAGCTGGACCCGGACGGCGAGGTGGTGGGGGAGCACCGGTTCCTGGGGCTGTTCACGTCGCGGGCCTACGCCGAGGACGCCGAGGACATCCCCATCCTCCGGGAGAAGCTCCGGCACATCCTGGACGAGTCGGGCCTCCGTCCGGGCTCCCACGACTACAAGGAGATCATCACGATCTTCAACTCCCTGCCGAAGGAGGAGCTCTTCCTCACCTCGGCGGGGGAGATCGGCGAGGACATCCAGACCGTCCTCAACAGCTACCACACCGCCGGGGTGCGGGTGACGCTGCGGATGGATCCGGTGGGACGGGGCCTTTCGGTCATGGTGATCCTCCCCAAGGATCGATTCTCCGGTGAGGTCCGTCAGGCGCTGGAAGGGCGGTTGGTGGAGCTCTTCGAGGCCGAGGTCCTGAACTACCACCTCTCCCTGGGCGGAGGCGACCAGGCCCGGCTCCACTTCTACCTGGCGGGAGCCCAGGAGAAGCTCCGCGGGGTGGAGGCGGAGGTCGTGGAGCAGGAGGTGGCCCGTCTCATCCGGACCTGGGCCGACCGGGTGCGGGCGGGGCTGGAGCGGGTGCGACCCCCGGACGAGGCCCGCCGGCTGGCACGGCGCTACAGCGACGCGGTGAGTGCCGAGTATCAGGCCGCCACCGATCCGGACATCGCGGTGGAGGACATCCTGGAGCTGGAGGGGATGGCCGCCGACGGGCGGGACGTATCCATCCACTTCGTCAACCGGGAGAGCTCGCTGGCGGCGCCAGGCGTGGAGGACGTCACCGAGCTGAAGGTCTATCTCCGGGATCAACGCCTCATCCTGTCGGACTTCATGCCCATCCTGGAGAACACCGGGCTGCGGGTCATCGCGGTGAACCCGTTCACCGTCCGGGGGGAGGGTGTGGGGCGGGCGACCCTGTACGTCTTCGCCGTGCAGGATGGCGGAGGGGACACCCTGGATGTGGAGGGTCGGGGTCAGCTTCTTGCGGACACCATCCTGGCGGTCCGCTCCGGTGACGCGCTGAGCGACGAGCTCAACCGCCTGGTCCTGGGTGCCGGTCTCCACTGGCGCGAGGTGGACGTCCTCCGGGCCTATGCCGGGTACGCCTTCCAGGTGGGCGCGGTGCCCAGCCGTCTGAGCGTTCGCTCGGCGCTGGTGAACTACCCGGGCATCGCCTCGCTCCTCTTCGATCTCTTCATGACGCGGTTCAATCCGCGGACCCACGCCTCGGACGAGGATCGAGCGGCTGCGGAGGCCGACATCCTCACCGCCTTCCGTTCCTCCCTCTCCGGCGTCTCCTCGCTGGCCGACGACCGAGCCCTCCGCCGCCTCGAGGAGCTCATCATCGGGACGCAGCGCACCAACTATTTCCGGCACGGCGGCCGGGTGCCCACCTTCCGATCCGGTGGCGTCCCCTACGTCTCCTTCAAATTCTCCTGCCGGGACCTGGAGTTTCTCCGGGGCACCCGACTCCTCTTCGAGGTGTGGGTGCACTCGGCCCGGATGGAGGGCGTGCATCTCCGGGGCTCGCGGGTGGCCCGGGGTGGGATCCGATGGAGCGACCGGCCCGACGACTTCCGTACCGAGATCCTGGGTCTGGTGAAGACCCAGATGGTGAAGAACGCCGTCATCGTCCCCGGGGGCTCCAAGGGGGGCTTCATCGCCCGCGATCTGCCCGACGATCCGGAGGCGCGCTTCGCCGAGGCCCGGGAACAGTACCAGACGCTGATCCGGGGCCTCCTGGACATCACCGACAACCTCTCGGGCAACGGCACGGTTCCGCCCAAGGGGGTCGTGTGCCACGACGAGCCGGACCCGTATCTGGTGGTGGCGGCGGACAAGGGGACGGCGACCTTCAGCGACCTGGCCAACAGCGTCTCCGCCGAATACCGCTTCTGGCTGGGGGACGCCTTCGCCTCCGGTGGCTCCAACGGCTACGACCACAAGGCGGTGGGGATCACGGCCCGGGGCGCCTGGGAGTGCGTGAAGCGGCACTTCCGGGAGAAGGGGAAGGACATCCAGAACGAGCCCTTCACCGTGGTGGGTATCGGGGACATGAGTGGCGACGTCTTCGGCAACGGCATGCTCCTCTCCGAGCAGATCCGGCTGGTGGCGGCCTTCGACCACCGCCACGTCTTCATCGACCCCGATCCGGATCCCGCCGCCACCTTCGCCGAGCGCGCCCGCCTCTTCGAGATGGGCCGCTCGAGCTGGGAGGACTACGACACCTCCCTTCTGAGCGAGGGCGGCATGGTCGTTCCGCGGGCCAGCAAGGAGGTGACCCTCACCCCCCAGGCCGCCCAGGCGCTGGGCTTCCACGACGAGGCCGAGAGGACGCTGAGCGGAGAAACGCTGGTCCAGGCGGTCCTGCGGGCACCGGTGGAGCTCCTCTGGAACGGCGGCATCGGCACCTATGTGAAGTCCGCCGCCGAGACCCAGACCGATGCCGGTGACCCGGCAAACGACGCAGTCCGGGTGGACGTACCGGAGCTCCGGTGCGAGGTGGTGGGCGAGGGCGGAAACCTCGGCTTCACCCAACGGGCTCGCATCGAGTACGCCCTGGGCGGTGGGCGCATCAACACCGACGCCCTGGACAACTCCGGCGGCGTGGACATGTCGGACC
>CAKZOQ010000463.1 GCA_937136445.1 uncultured Gemmatimonadota bacterium | reverse complement strand
TGCAGATGAGCGTCCGGGTGGTGGACGTCGAGACCAGCGAGCTGATCCAGGGGCTCACCCTGGAAGGGCCCCGGAACGAGCTGTTCGACCTCGTCTCGGAGCTGGCGTCCCGGGTGACGGCGGAGGTCGACCTTCCGCCCCTTCCGCAGGCGGTTCGAGAGCTCCGCAGGGACCGGGAGATCCCCGCCGAGGCCATGACCCTCTATGCCCGCGCACTCTTGTACGAGGACCAGGGCGAATGGGCGTTGGCCGTCGAGACGTACGAGCGCATCACGCGGGACTTCCCCCAGTACACCGAAGCCCAGGACGCCCTGGATCAGCTGACCTCCGGCCTCTTCTGACCCCCCCGAGCCGCCCACCATGAGCCTTCGAACCCCCGCCTGGATCCTCCTGGCGCTGGCCGGCTGTGTGCCGGGCACCTCCGTCGTGTCTCCGCCGTCCCCAGCCGAGGTGCCTCGCCTCGAGGCTCGGGTGGACGCCCAGCCCGGGGACGTGGACAGCCGGGTCCTGCTGGGTGCCGCCTATCAGGACGCGGGACGGACGGGAGAAGCCATCGCCACGCTGCAGGGCTCGGAGGCGATCCTGTCGGGCAATCCCAGTGCGGTCCTCTACCTGGGGCTGGCCTACGAGGATGCCGGACGATTCCGGGACGCCCGGGGCCTCTACCGGCGGTTCCTGGACACCGCCTTCCCCGACGACGGCGTGCGGGAGCGGCTTGCGGGGCGCATCCAGCTCCTCCGGCGCCAGGAGCTCGCCCGGAGCGTCCGGGACGCCCTGGCCCGGGAGCAGGAGCTGGCGGACCGGGTTCCGGCGCAAGGCACCGTGGCCGTCTTCCCCTTCGTGGTCGGAACGGAGGATCGGGAGCTCGAACCGCTGGGTCGCGCCGTCGCTTCTCTGGTGCTGAGTGACCTCGCCCGCCTGGATCGACTCACGGTGCTGGAGCGGGTGGGGATCGACGTCCTGCTGAACGAGCTCGCGCTGGCCGAGTCCGGGGGGGTCGATCCCACTACCGCCGCCCGGAGCGGACGACTGCTGGGCGCCCGGCACGTGGTCCAGGCGGACCTGGCGGGAAGCCGCGAGGCGCTGGTCCTGGACGCCGCCGTGGTGGAGCTGCAGGGCGGAGAGGAGTCCATCGCCGCCCTGGACGCCCGGGGCTCGCTGGACGGCATCTTCGACATGCAGAAGGAGATCCTCTTCGACGTCGTGGACGCCCTGGGGATCACCCTCACGGCCGCCGAGCGGGAGGCCCTCTCCGAGCGTGCGACGACGAATCTGATGGCGCTCCTCGAGTACGGGCGCGGGCTGGAGGACGAGGCGGCGGGTCGCTGGGACGCCGCGTCGGCGCACTACCGGTCCGCCGCTTCCCTGGACCCGGCCTTCTCCGCCGCCAGCCAGGCTGCGGCGGAGCTGGGAGCCGCCGCCGGTGCGGTGGGGATCGCCACGTCCCAGCTCCTGCTGGAGCTCACCCTCCCGGATCTGTCGGGCCTCGTGGAGGAGCTCGGCGCCCTGGTGAACTTCGCCGGCATCCGCGATCCGGCCCAGGAGCTCCTGGGCACGGAGGGGACGGGCGCCGGGAGCCTCAGCCTCGAGATCATCCTCGTGCCGCCGGGTGGAGGGGAGGACCGATGAGCCGCCGCCGATCCGGGGTCGGCGTCGCCCTCGTCCTGGCGTGTGCTGGCTGGTCCGTCGGCGCCGACACCTTGCAGGCCCAATTCCCGCAGGATCCCTTCACCTCCGGCGCCGGTGTGGTGGTGGAGGGGTACCGCTTCGAGGGTGTCGCCGCCGACGTGGTGGAGGGCATCGTCCTGGGTACCGCGCCCATCGACGCGCGGGCTCGACTGGGATCGAGCGTGGAGCTGGGGGTCCGGTCGGCCTACGCCCGCGCCATCCTCTTCCTCCCGGGTGGAGAGGAACTCACCCAGGAAGGGTTCACGGACACCGAGGTGCGGCTCACAGCCGCGCCCATGGGGGGTGGGCTGACCCTCAGCGTCATCGGCTACCTCCCCACCGGCTCCTCCACCCACGGGCCGGAGGAGGCCGCCGTGGCGGGGCTCATCGCCTCGGACGTGCTCCCCTTCCGAATCTCCCACTGGGGCAGGGGCGGCGGCGTGGCGCTCCATGGCGCGGCCGCCCGTCGCTTCGGGGCCGTGGGGGCGGGTCTCGCGGCCTCCTGGCGCTTCTCCGGGGAGTACGAGCCGCTCCTGGGCGGGGTGACCTACCAGCCCGGGAACGAGTTGCGGGTCCGCGGGGCCCTGGACGTCGACCTCGGCTCCGCCAGCCGGTTCTCCGTTGCCGGGACCTGGTACGACTACTCGGACGACCGACTCGCCGGCGAGAACCTCTACCGCTCCGGGGATCGCATCGAGGGGTACGCCTCCCTGGCCTTCCCCATGGGACGGCGGTCCGCTGGAGCGCTCTACGGCGGGCTTCTCCACCGCGAGACCGGCACCTTCCTGGATCCTGGAGCGCCCACGGGACCCGCCCAGGACCTCCTCCTGGCCGGGCTGCGCACCCGTGTGGCGCTGGGCTCCGTGCGCTGGGTCCAGTCGGTGGACTCCCGCTTCTTCCAGGCGGAGGACGGGGTGGGGGAGGGGTGGATCCTGGGGACCGAGGCGGCCTTCGAGATCCCTACCGGCCCGCTGCGGCTCACGCCGCGGGTGGGTGGGCGCGTGGGACGCCTCGACGTCCGGGGCACGGGGATCATGAGCCGGCTCTGGGGCGTCGTCGCGGGTGTCAGCCTGAGGGCGGGCCGATGAGGGCCCTGGTCCGCCGAGCTTCGGTCGCACTCCGCGGGCTCGTCGCCCTCGGGCTGGGCGGAGGTCTCCTGATGGCGGGTGCCTGCAGCGACGGGTCCACCGCCACCGGGCCGGGCGCACCAGTGCCCTTCTCGGTCACCGTATCGCTGCCGGAGGCCAGCGCCCAGGACCTGGCCGGGGTGGGCAGCGCCTTCGACGCGGCGGACGAGGTCTTCGTCTTCGTCGGTGCCTTCCCGGACGGGCTGGACACGCTGGAGCTCCTGGACAACCTGGAGGAGCGGGCGGTGGTGGACGCCGACGACCTGCTTCTGGAGCTGGAGCAGCTCTCCCAGGTCCTCCAGGCCGACTGGCTGCCCCTCGGCGACGACCGCACGGTGCGACTCAGAGTCCTGGGGCCCGAGGGCGACCTCCCGGTGGTGGCCATCGCCCTGGTGGCCCTGGAGCGTCATGTGCTCTTCGTGGGAGCGTCCGAGGCCGTGCGCCTCCGGGTCGCACCGCCGCCGCAGGTGGCGATCCCGCTGACCCCGCTCTCCTGGGACACCGAAGTCACCCAGGATCTGGTGAGCCTCTCCGGCCCCGGCGCGGTGGTGCAGCTTCAGGCGCGCGGCACCTTCTTCACCGGCGATCCTCTGGGGATCCTCCCGCCGGACGCCACCGTCTGGAGGAGCCTGGACGGCCGCGTCGAAGTCCTGGATCCTCGGGCCGGACTGGTCCGCGCCGTCGTGCCGGGGACGGCGCGGGTGGAGGTGGAGAACGTGCTGCACGGCTTCTCCCTCGCCGACGACGGGGGCCCCGAGAACGGCCAGATCGCCGACACCGTGGTGGTCCGGGTGGAGGGGCGCTGACGCCTAACCCGGCGCAGCCGCCCGTTTCCGAGCCAGCACGTCCTCCATGAAACGGAGAACCACGGAGGAGGGCACGGCCACCAGGGTCGTGCCGTCGGCCCGCTCCTGCCCACCCCGGACGACCCCCACGAGCTGTCCCTCCGGATCCAGGACCGGGCTGCCGCTGGACCCCGGCGCACCGTAGCCGTCGACCTGGAGCTGGGTCGGCACCAGCGCCCGCACCGTCCCGGCGCCCACCGCCGCCTCCGGTCGGGCCCCGTCCGTGCCGACGCCCCCCAGCGGAAAGCCCAGGATGGCCACGGGCATCC
>CAKZOQ010000462.1 GCA_937136445.1 uncultured Gemmatimonadota bacterium | reverse complement strand
CGAAAGCTGGCACGTCCTGGCGGTGCGCGGCCCCCTCACCGCCCAGGCCCTCGGCCTGCCCGGGACCACGGCGGTGACGGACGGGGCGGCGCTGATCCGGCACCTGCGCCCCGAGCTGTCGGAGGGAGCGCCCATCGACTGCGGCTGGATGCCCCACGTGGCGAGCCTGGAGTTCGTGGATGCCCAGGCGCTGGCGGCGAGAAACGGGCTCCACTTCCTGGACCCACGGCGGGACCCCTGGGAGCTCATGGGGGAGATGGCCCGCTGCCGGAAGATCGTCACCGAGGCCCTCCATGGCGCCATCGTCGCCGACGCCCTCCGGGTTCCCTGGGTCCCGCTGAAGCAGTTTCGGCAGGTCAACGAGTTCAAGTGGCGGGACTGGCTCCAGTCCATGGAGCTGGACGCGGTACGGCTGCACGAGGCGCCGGAGGACTTTTCGGACGACATGCTCCGGCGGATCGCGGATCACAAGTTGGGCCCGGCGGGGGTGGGGCCCCTCCCGCCGCTCGTGGCGAAGGCCTACGGCGCCTGGCAGGGTCTGCGGGTCCGGCCCCGGGTGGATGCCGTCTTCAGCCGACTCCGGGAGACCGACGGACACCTCTCCCGCGACGGGGTCCTGGAGGATCGCTGTGCGCGGATCCTGGAGCTCGTCGAGGACCTCCGACGCTCCCGCGGGCCCTGAGTCGCGGCAGGTCCGGTCAGGGCGCGGCCTCCCGATACAGCGTTTCCAGTCGGCGGGCATGGGCCTCCGGATCGTGGTCTCGCCGGATCCGCGCCAGGGCGGCCTCCCCCTTCCGGGCCAGCACCCCGGGGTCGTCGAGGATCTCGGTGAAGACGGTCTCCAGGCCCGCCAGGAGTCGCACCCGCGCGCGGCTCCTGTGGGTGGTCTGGAGGGCGTCCCGGAACGCCTCCTCGTCGCTTCCTCTCAAGGGCACCAGCCACCCGGTCTCGGGGGTGTTGATCTCCGGGAAGGCCCGGATGTCCGTGGTCACCACCGGCCGGCCCACCGACTGGAATTCCAGGACCACGTAGCCGTAGGTCTCGCCGTAGGAGGGGAGGAGTCCCACGTCCACCTCCTCCATGACCTCCAGGACCTCCTCGTGGGGGAGATTGGGGTGGTGGTGGATCCAGTCGCGATGCTCCCGCAGGAGCCGCCGAGCCCGATCGGCGTCCTCGTCGGTGGTCCCGGTGGCATAGTGGTCGGGATCGACGCGGCTCACCACGGTGAGTTCGATCGCTCGATCCGTCCGGTCGCGCAGCCCCGTCAGCGCCTCCACCACCTCCCATCCGCCCTTCCGGAAGAAGTCGTGCCCCACCAGCCCGAAATGGAGTCGGTGCGGATCCGAGCCCGGCGGACGGGCCTGGGCCCGCTCCGGGCGGGGCCGCTGGGGTGGGTGGAGGACCTCGGTCTTGGCCAGGATCGTCCGGGCGCGGTCTCCGAAGGGCTCCAGGAAGCGCTCCTGGAGCCGAGCCGCCGCACCCGACAGGGCGAGGAGGCGGTGGCAGGAGGGCTCGGCCAGGAGATCCACTGCGTCCTGCAGCGTCGGATCCCGACCGTAGCGCGCCGGGTCCCACCCGAGTGCGCCCAGGCGCTCCAGGAAGCGCGGCACGAAGGTCTCGAAGGTGAGGATCCAGGGGGACCGACCCATCCGGATCTGGTTGAAGAGATGGAAGAGGTCCACCCCGGCCTTCCCCGGTTCCTGGAACTTGAAGCGGGAGTCCCGTAGGCTGTCAGCGAGCCAACGATCCACGAGGGGAAGGCGCGCCAGGCGCCGGAGCCAGACGTATCCGTCCCGCACGAGCCGGTACTCCGCCGACGGGACCCGATCCCGGATGTTGCGTCGTTCGGGGTAGAGATCCCCGGCATATCCCACGCGCAGGGTGGAGGATGAGGTCGTCATGGAGACTAGCCTAGACGAGTTGTCCCGCAGAGGCGAGGCCGACGGTGGGTGATGGAAGCCCCCGGGACCTCGTCCAGACCGGGGATCGTCTGCTGGTGTGCGTGACGACCTGCCGACGCCTGGAACGGCTCCGGGCCTACCTGCCTCCACTGGCGGCCTTCGCGGCCAGCGAGTCGGAGCTGGACCTCCTGGTGAGCCTCGACGGGAACGAGGCCGACTACCTGGAGTTCTGTGACCGCTGGACGGTGCCCCTCCTCTGGTCCGAGGAGCGGGAAGGGGTGGGCTTCTCCAAGAACCGGGTCCTCACCCGATTCCCGGACTACGACTTCTACGTCTTTCTGGACGACGACGTGGAGCTGGTGGACGGCAGGGTCTTCCGCGAACACGTGGAGGCCCACCGGGAGACGGGCATCCACCACTTCTCGCTCTTCGAGGGCGGGCGGCCGCGACGGCCTCGGGGCTCCACACCCCTCTCCCGGGGGCGCCAGGTGCTCCACGGGCTCTTCGGCGGCGGCCAGTTCAACTTCTTCACGGCGGAAGGACTTCACAGGGTGGGGGGCTGGCACCCCCTCTTCGCCCGCTACCGGCGCTGGGGCCACACCGAGCACAGCTACCGATTCCTTCGGGCCGGGCTGGCGCCGGCGCCCTTCAACGCCATCCCGGCCCTCGAGGACCGGTGCATCTGGCACTATCCCGAAGCGGTGACCGCGGATGCCTCGGTGGCGGTGACGGAGGACGACATCACCGAGATGGAGCAGGAGCTCATCGACGAGGAGCTCCAGCACGTGCCCCTCACCACCGGTGCACCCTTCCACTTCAACGAGGTGCCTTGGGAGGGCGTACGAAAGCTGGGTGAGCGGTGGTCCCCCGACGACCTCTACCCCCTCCTGTCGACGGAGGACCGACGGCGGAAGCAGGCGGAGCGGGAGGCGTGCAAGGCGCTTCGGGCCGACGGCTTCGTCCGGCGGTGGCTTCATCTGGGGCGGGCAGCGGTCCAGGCGCCGGGGAGTCCGGCGGTCCGCCACGCCGTGAAGCGGTCGCTGGGACTGGTGCCGTCGTGAGCGGACCGAAGGTGTCGGTCCTGCTCCCCTGCTATCAGGCCGAGGCCGCGGTGGAGCGGGCGGCCCGATCGATCCTGGACCAGACCCACACCGGTCTCGAGCTCCTGGCGCTCGACGACGGATCCACCGACGGCACTCGGGCGGTGCTGGATCGGCTGGCCGCCGCGGACGAACGGGTCCGGGTGGTGGTGAACGAGACCAATGTGGGTCTCATCGCCACGCTGAACCGGGGACTGGAGCTGGCCGACGGGGAGTTCGTCGCCCGGATGGATGCCGACGACGTCTCCGAGCCCGGCCGCCTGGAGCGTCAACTCGACGTCTTCCAGCGCCATCCCGACACCGACGCCGTGGGGACCGGCGTCCGCCTCCTGGACCCCAGGGGACGGGCCACCGGGCGCCGGCCGCCCCGGGCCTGCACCCCCGGCGGCTGTCGCTTCCTCTCCTACCTGGCCACCCCGGTGGCACACCCGACGCTGCTGGCCCGCCGGCAGGTGCTGGCGGGCCACGGATATCGTCCGGCCGAGGAGGCCCTCCACGCGGAGGACTACGACCTCTTCGCCCGGCTGGTGCGGTCCGGGGCGACGCTGCGGAACGTCGACGAGGCCCTCCTGGGCTTCCGGGTGAGCCCGGGCAGCGTCTCCCGGCGCTTCGAGACGATCCAGGTGCAGCACTTCCGGCGGCTTGCCCGGGACCACCTCCGTTCGGGTCTCGGGCGGGAGGTCGCGCCCGGCGTCCACGCCGTCCTGGTGAACCGCATGGACCCCTCCACGAGGGTCGGAGAGCTACGCGCCGGCCTGACGCTCCTCGACGAGTTGGAGGAGGCCTTCCTGGCCGAGGAACCCGAGGAGGAGGTCCGCCGGGAGATCCGGGCGGTGGCGGTCCAGCAGCGGGTGGACATCCTTCTGCAGGCGGCTCGGCGGGGGCGGCCCTCGGTCCGGGTGGCGGCGGCGGCCGGGGTCTTCGGCCGGGCGTGGACCTTCCTGTCGCGGCCGGGCCGCAGCTACCTGGCCACCAAGGGCGGGTCGTGACCGACGAAGGAGTAGCTCCGGAGACCCCGGTGCGGCCGAGCCCGCCCGACGACATCGATTCGACCCACCCCGGGAGCTGGGCGCTGGGCGCCGCCATCGTCCTTCTGTCCCGGCTTCCCTGGTTGGGTCCCGGCTACGGCCTCGACCCCGACGCGTACC
>CAKZOQ010000461.1 GCA_937136445.1 uncultured Gemmatimonadota bacterium | reverse complement strand
AGCCGTGGATGGGGCTGAAGACCAGCTCGATGGCCCACTTGGTGGTGATGCCCTCGGCCTCCAGCGGGTTCGCCAGCCCCAGGCCGCAGACCACCACGTCCGGCGCATCGGCCCGGCAGCGGTCGAGTTGTCGCTCCACGTCCTGCCCCTCGGAGATCCGGGTGCCCTCGGGGATCCGGGGGAGCTCCGCTTCCATGAGGCTCCGGTGGAGGTAGGGGGTGCCCACCTCTACGGGTGGCATCCCGAGCTCCTCGAAGAGGAAGCGGGACATGGGCAGCTCGATCTGGGAGTCGGGGAAGAAGAAGATGCGCTTCCCCTCCAGCCGTTCCCGGTGTCTGGCGACAGCGGTGCGGGCCCGGGCCCTGGGCGCGGCGACGACCTCGTCGAAGAGGCCCTCGTCCACGCCCCAGGCATCGGCGGCGGCGCGAAGCCAACCGGTGGTACCCTCCGCTCCCAGGGGGAAGGGCGCGGGGAGGTGGGTGGCGCCTCGTCGCGCCAGCGCCTCCACCGTGCGGTGCATCCAGGGCTGGGCCAGGAGGACCTTCGTGTTCGGTCCCACCGGAGGGAGCGTCCGGCTCCGGCGCGGCGGGAAGAAGCGAACCGGCCCGATGCCCAACTGCTGGAAGAGCCGGCGGAACTGGTCCTCCACGATGTCGGCCACCGTCCCCACCACCAGGAGCTCCGGAGCGTCGGAGGCGGTGGCTTCCGCGCCGGACGCCACGGTGCTGGCCGGCAGGCGGGGAACCATGGATTCCAGGCACGAGTCCTCACCTTCGGTGAAGGTGGTCTCGATGCCACTCCCGGAGTAGCTGAGGATCATCCGACCGTCGTCGCGACGGGCCTGAAGACGCTCGGCGGCGCGATTCAGGTCCAGCTTGATGACCTCGGACGGGCAGCTCCCCACGAGAAAGAGGGTGCGGATCTCCGGACGCCGCTCCAGGAGGGTGTCCACCACCCGGTCCAGCTCGTCGTGGAGGTCGGCCATCCCCGCCAGGTCCCGCTCGTCGATGATGGCGGTACCGAACCGGGGCTCGGCGAAGATCATCACGCCGGCGGCAGACTGCATGAGGTGGGCGCAGGTCCGGCTGCCCACGATGAGGAAGAAGGCGTCCTGCATCTTCCGGTGGAGCCAGATGATCCCGGTGAGGCCGCAGAACACCTCGCGTTGTCCGCGCTCCTTCAGCACCTCCGCGTCGCTGCATCCGCCACCCACGGCAGGCGCGCTGGGAAGGGTGGGGAGCGGGGTACTCACGCCGCCTCCAGTGAGCGGGACACGGCGGCACTCTCCAGCCGGGCGCGGCGGAGCTTGAGGAGGAACTGGGCGGCGTTCACGAAGTAGGCGCCGTACGCCACCAGCGCCAACCAGACGAGGGCCACCGGCTCCATCCAACCAGTGAAGAGGCCCACCAGGTAGGCGGTGTGGAGGACCATCACCCCCATGCTCACCACATCCTCCCAGAAGAAGGCGTCGACGAAGAGGTACTCGCCGAAGACATCGTGCTCCCAGAGGGACCCGGTGATCATGATGAGGTAGAGGAGAAGCGTCTTCAGGAGGATGGAGGCCGTGACCAGGCCGTAGCCCGCACCGCTGTCCAGGTAGCGGACGATGAGGGCCGCGCTCCCCAGCATGACGGCGAACTGCAACGGCGCCAGCACGCCCTGGACCAGGGTCCAGCGCGAGGCGTCCCTTCGACGTCGTTGTTCCGGCGTGTACAGCATGCGGCTCCTGCGGCCCCAGAGGGATGGATTCAACGAGATGATAGGCCGCCGGGACTCCGTGTGTCAACCAGAATTGACGTCAGGTGAACCTTACACCTTGTGGGCCACCTTCGGGGGCGCGTCTCTCCAATCGCTCGCGTGGGCACGGAAACACCTCTCCATTTGGCCGGCGAGTTCCAGCTTCCAGGGGGGGCAGGTGTAAAAAAGAATTGACACATGGAGGGTCGCTCCCCATTCTGATCCCGCATCGGTCCGTCGGGGCCGGGCTGTGTACAGAGACAGAAGGAGGTGGGATGGCCACCGAGCACGTCGGAGTGGATGCAGGACAACCGTCCGGGCCGGAGTCCGAGCTGCTGAGCGCGGACCTCCCGCGCTCTCGGGACCAGCGCGCCGGACAAAGTCAGCCCGTGCCCGGGCATGGCGCGACGGCCTCCGACCTGCTCATCCGATCCCTTCCGACGAGTCCCCGGGTGTCCTCGGGTGCGGGTGTGCGCTCCTCCCATGTCGACCATTTCCTCCAGACGCTGCGCACCGGCCGGCCCGAAGAGGCCATGGCGGAGATCGAGGCCCACATCGACGTGGGCGTCCCGCTCCAACGGATCTATCTGGACCTGCTGGCGCCGGTGGCGTGCCGGTTGGGGGAGCTCTGGGACGAGGACGTCTGCGACTACTTCGAGGTGACCCTCCAGGTGGGTCGGATCCAACGGTTCGTGCGGCTGTTGGCATCGCGCTTCCACCGTGCCGGCGACGTCCTGCCGCCCAGTGGCCCGCCCTCCCGTGTCTACCTGGCAGCGCCGGCGGGGGAGCAGCACACCCTGGGGCTCGTCCTGGTGGCTGAGTTCTTCGTCCAGGCCGGCTGGCACGTGACCATGGGCAATCCCCTGGACATGCGCCGAACCGTTCAAGACGTTCAGTCTGGTCGGTTTGACCTGATGGGTGTCTCCCTGAGCCGAGAGGAGACGGTGGACGAGGTGCGAGGGGTCCTCGAGGCGGTTCGGACCGCCACGGTGGCCCGACCCCTTCCCGTGGTGGTGGGTGGCTCCCTGGCAGGAGACCGGCTCGCCATGGCCCGTGGGATCGGGGCGGACGCGTGGGCCGAGAACGGCCTGCACGGCCTCCGAGTGGCCCGGAACTTGAGCGGGTGCCTGATGGCGGGACGTGGAAACTGAGTTCCACCCTGAGTAGAGGCACCCAACCGGAACGAGCGATGTTCGAAGGCAAGGTGGTATCCCACATCGAAGACCCCGGCTCCACCGTGAGCCAGGTGGTGGAGGCGGTGTCCGACATCGCGCTCCTCGTGGCTGCCGACGGCCGCATCCGGGAGGTCCACCTCGGCTCCTCCTTCGGAAGTGAGGAGGCCTCCGCCTGGCACGGCCAGGCCTGGGCCTCCACGGTGACCCCCTCCACCCGTCAGAAGGTGCAGGAGCTCCTGGACGAGGCCCGCGAGTCGGGCTCGTCCCGCTCCCGGCAGGTCAACCACCGCATGCCCTCCGGGCAGGAAGTGGCGGTGGGCTACACCGCGGTGCGTCTGGGCGATTCGGGATCCGTGCTCGCCATCGGACAGAGCATGGAGGCCGTCTCCCGACTCCAGCGGCAGCTCGTGGACGCCCAGCAGCAGATGGAGCGGGACTACTGGCACCTTCGCCAGGTGGAGACCCGGTACCGTCTGCTCTTCCGCCTCTCCTCCGAGGCGGTGGTCATGGTGCAGGCCGACTCCCTCGAGGTGCTGGACGCGAACCCGGCGGCTGCCGAGGTGCTCGGGCTGGACGTGTCGGATCTGGTGGGGGATCGATTCCCCGTCGAGCGCATCGGAGTGGAGGGCGAGGGGCTCGACGAATTCCTCCGGACCCTCCGCGAGCAGGGGACCGCCCCGGGCGTGACCCTGAGCGTGGACGGTGGCAGGGAGTGGCTCTTCAAGGGCTCGTTGGTGCGGCAGGAGAGCGGCGACGCCTACCTGATCCACCTCTTCCCCGAGGAGGCGGGTGGAGACGCTTCGAATGTGGACTCAACCCACACCTCTACGCCGTCGCTTCTCCGGGTGCTCCAGGCCATGCCCGACGGATTCCTGGTCACCGACACGGCCGGAGAGATCCTCCACGCCAACGCGGCCTTCCTGGACATCACCCAGGAATCCTCCCTCGAGGCCGTCCGCGGACGCAGCCTCTCGGAGTGGTTGGCCCGACCGGGTGCGGACCTGACGGTCCTCATGGGGAACCTGAAGAGGTACGGCGTCATCCGCCTCTTCCCGACGCAGATCAACGGCGCCATGGGCAGCGATGTGGACGTCGAGGTCTCCGCCGTGTACCTGGAGGACGAGCCCGAGCCCTGCTGCGGGGTCCTCATCCGCCATGTGGGACGCCGGGTCGCGAAGCCCGTGCGGGGTCTCGAGGACCTCACCACGGCGGTGGAGGAGATGACCCGCCTGCTGGGGAGCGTGACGCTCCGGAAGCTGGTCCGGGAGACGGTGGCCATGGTGGAGCGTCACTTCATCGAGGCGGCGCTGGAGCTCACCGGAGACAACCGCACGGCGGCCTCCGAGCTCCTGGGTCTGAGCCGCCAGAGCCTCTACACCAAGCTGAAGCGGTACGACATCGATTCGCCGTCCAGCGGGTCGTCCGGATGACCCACGTGTTTTTTTGCGTACACCCAACTGTCCAGTTTTCTTGACAAACGCAACCGTCCACTCAACTATACGCCGAGAGTCGCCCGAGTACCGGGCGGCCCTGGAGGTGTTGAAGCCGGTCACATGGTTTCCGCCGATGTGGGCGTTTCTCTGCGGAGCGATCTCCGTGGGAGGCTCGCTCACCGGGGACTGGCCGCTTCTGCTTCTGGGCGCGGCGGTAGCCGGGCCCCTGGTCTGCGGGACCAGCCAGGCCGTGAACGATTGGTTCGACCGAGACGTGGATGCCATCAATGAGCCGCACCGCCCCATTCCATCCGGCAGGTTGCCTGGTCGCACAGGGCTCTGGATCGGCATGGCGTGGACGCTCCTCTCCCTCGCAGCCGGGTTCCTTCTGGGTCCGGTGGGCTTCCTCGCCACCGGCGTCGCGCTGGTCCTGGCCTGGATGTACTCCGCGCCTCCCTTCCGCTTCAAACAGAACGGATGGGTGGGCAACCTCGTCGTCGGCATCAGCTACGAGGGTCTCGCCTGGGTCACCGGAGCGGCGGTGGTTCTCGGGGGCGTCGTCCCCGACGACCGCACCCTCCTCCTGGCACTCCTCTACAGCCTGGGAGCGCACGGGATCATGACCCTCAACGACTACAAGTCCCGCCACGGCGACCTGGTCGCCGGCATCGGCTCCCTCCCCGCCCGCCTCGGTCCGGCGACGGCCGCATGGGTGGCCTGTGTGGCCATGCTCGGGGCGCAGGCCGTGGTCGTGGGGCTCCTTCTCTCCTGGGGCACTCCTCTCGCCGCGCTCGCCGTCGTCGTCCTGATGGTGGGCCAGGTCGGGATCATGGTGCCCTTCCTCAGGAAGCCGGACGCCGGCACCGCGCTCCGGGTGAGCGCCTTCGGCGTCCCCTTCTACGTGTCCGGCATGATGGTGTCGGCCTTCGCCCTACGGGGGATTCTCGCATGACGAC
>CAKZOQ010000460.1 GCA_937136445.1 uncultured Gemmatimonadota bacterium | reverse complement strand
GCGGTGGCGCGGCTCGGGACGGCCTTCCAGATCGTGGACGACCTCACCGACTTCGAGTTCGACCTGGGGCGCCGGAGCCACAACCTCCTCACCAGCCAGATCCACCATCACGGCACCCCTGAGGAGCGCGCCGCCCTCGAGACGCTCCGGTCCCCGGGGCAGGCCCCGGAGGCGGGGGTCGTGGAGCGGCGATTCACCGCCTCGGCCCGGTTGGTCCTGGAGCGCGCCTACGAAGAGGCCCGTGCCTCCTTCCGGGAGCTCGGCGAGCTGGGCCACTGGTTCGATCCGGCGCTGGCCGACGAGGTGGTCCACGCCATCGTGGGGCTGGAGGGTGTAGCCCGTATGGAAGCCATCACCTCGGTCTCCGGCGACTGATCCCGAGGGCCCCGTCCGGGGCCCGATCCCCGGTCCGTGAAGCGGCCCACTGGTCGCTGCGGACCGACCAGCCGAGAATTCCCGCGTCGCGGGGACGATCGAGCCCTCGGCACCTCTGCCGAATCCCCGCTTGACATCCGACGCTGAGCCTCCATCTTTCGGGTCGTGCTAGCACTCGTCGCGCTTGAGTGCTAACACGCCGAAATTCATCCAGCGTGAGCCTTTTTCACAAGGAGGAAGGCCATGGGTACGAAGGCCGCTACCAAGATTCAGCCGCTCGCAGACCGAGTGGTGGTGAAGGCGATCGACGAGTCCGAGCAGATGCGCGGCGGACTCTACATCCCCGACACCGCGAAAGAGAAGCCGTCCCAAGGCGAGATCGTCGCCGTGGGCCCCGGAAAGCTGTCCGACGAGGGCACCCGGGTGGAGCTGGACGTCAGCGTGGGCGACACGGTGCTGTACGGAAAGTACGCCGGCACCGACGTCACCCTGGATGGGGAAGAGTACCTCATCCTCCGCGAGTCCGACGTCCTCGCGATCATCAAGTAATCAGCGTTTTCGACGACTAGAAGGAGTAACGAATCATGGCAGCCAAGGAGCTCGGATTCGACGTCGAGGCGCGTGCGCGTCTCAAAGATGGCGTCGACAAGCTGGCCCGTGCCGTAAAGGTCACGCTCGGCCCGAAGGGTCGGAACGTGGTCATCGACCGGAAGTTCGGGTCCCCCACCGTCACCAAGGATGGTGTCTCGGTGGCGAAGGAAATCGAATTGGACGATCCCGTGGAGAACATGGGCGCCCAGATGGTGAAGGAGGTCGCCACGAAGACCTCCGACGTCGCCGGTGACGGTACGACCACTGCGACGGTGCTGGCCCAGGCCATCTTCGGCGAGGGCCTCAAGAACGTCACCGCCGGAACGAACCCCATGGGCATCCGCCGAGGCATCGACCAGGCCGTCCGGCGGGTCGTGGAGGAGCTGGTACAGCTTTCCACCGAGACCGACGGAAAGAAGGCCATCGCCCAGGTCGGCGCCATCTCCGCGAACAACAACAAGGAGATCGGTGACCTCATCGCAGACGCGATGGAGAAGGTCGGTAAGGACGGCGTCATCACGGTGGAAGAGGCCCGCGGCCTCGAGACCACCCTGGACACCGTCGAGGGCATGCAGTTCGACCGCGGGTACCTGTCGCCCTACATGGTGACGGACCCGGAGCGGATGGAGGCCGTGCTCGAGGATCCCATGATCCTCATCCACGACAAGAAGGTCTCCAACATGAAGGACCTGCTCCCTGTGCTGGAGAAGGTGGCGCAGCAGGGCAAGCCGCTCCTGATCATCGCCGAGGACGTCGAGGGGGAGGCCCTGGCGACGCTGGTGGTGAACAAGCTGCGCGGTACGCTGAAGGTCGCCGCCGTCAAGGCGCCCGGTTTCGGGGACCGCCGCAAGCAGATGCTCCAGGACATCGCCGTCCTCACGGGTGGCCAGGTGATCTCGGAGGAAGTCGGCTTCAAGCTCGAGAACGCCGTCATGAGCGACCTCGGGACCGCCAAGCGCGTCGTGATCGACAAGGACAACACCACGATCATCGACGGGGCTGGGGACGCCGACAAGATCAAGGGCCGGATCGAAGAGATCCGGGTCGCCATCGACAAGAGTTCCTCCGATTACGACCAGGAGAAGCTCCAGGAGCGTCTCGCGAAGCTGGCCGGTGGCGTCGCCGTCATCAACGTCGGTGCCGCGACCGAGACCGAGATGAAGGAGAAGAAGGCGCTCGTGGAGGACGCTCTCCATGCCACCCGCGCGGCCGTCGAAGAGGGCATCGTGCCCGGCGGTGGTGTGGCGTTGCTCCGCGCCCAGAAGGCGCTGGACGACTTCCAGCTCGATCGTGAGGATGAGAACATCGGCGTGCGGATCCTTCAGCGCGCTCTGGAGCACCCCATCCGGCAGATCGCTGACAACGCCGGTGTCGAGGGGTCCATCGTCGTGGACAAGGTCCGCCGCTCCGACGATGTGAACTACGGCTACAACGCCCAGACCGAGGTCTACGAGGACCTGGTCGCGGCCGGTGTCATCGACCCGACGAAGGTCGTGCGCTCCGCGCTGCAGAACGCCGCGTCCATCGCGGGACTGCTGCTGACCACGGAAGCCGTGGTCGTGGAGATCC
>CAKZOQ010000459.1 GCA_937136445.1 uncultured Gemmatimonadota bacterium | reverse complement strand
GACTCCAGGTGACCAACTCCATCTACATGTCCCTGAACCAGATGACCATCCAAGCGACCTCCGAATGCGAGCGCCCGTTCGAGGTTCACCACCCCACCGACCTCGTATCCGCCGGCGATGGTCCGCTCCAGGGTGGTCCCGATGACGTCCACCGAAAACCCGCTCCGGTCGTACTCGGCGACGGTGAGGCAGGCGCCATCCACCGCCACCGAGTCTCCGAGCTCGAGCTCCGGCGCCACCTCCGGCGCCTCCAGCCGGAAGCGACGGGTGGTCGCACGGTCCTCGACGGCCTGGATGCGGCCCATGACCTCGACGATGCCGGTGAACACGTCTCTCAGGCCTCCGTCCGATCGTAGACGACCCGCACGTCGCGGCCATGGAGGGCCGGGTCGCCCACCGGGCGGAAGGCGGTCCAATCCAACGCGTCGGCGGCAGGCCCGAAGGCCGGCACCCCGTCCTCTCCCAGGGTGCGGGGGGCCAGGTAGAGGTACAGGCGCTGCACTCGTGCCTCGTCAAGGAGTGCCCCGGCGAGCCGTCCGCCACCCTCGCAGAGGACGCTCCGAAGGCCCAGCTCCCAGACGTCCTCCAGAACGGCTCCCAGATCCAGCCCGGAGGGCCCGGCTTTCACCGGATGCACGCCTGCCCCTGCAGCCTCCAGACGTTCGAGTTCCCCCTCGTCGGCGTCCCGGGCAGTGAAGACGTGCACGGGCGCCGAGGCGGTGGTGTCGGCGAAGAGGGCTGCGTCCGACGGCAGGCGAGCCCGGGAGTCCAGGACGAGTCGCGCCGGGGGGCGCACCGGATCGGGCCCGTGACGGACGGTGAGCCGCGGGTCGTCGGATCGGGCGGTCCCTCCGCCCACCAGGATGGCGTCGAAGCCGGCGCGAAGGCGGTGGACGGATCGTTCGGCCTCCCTCCCCGTGAGGCGGGTGGGGGCGCCGGGGCGAGCGGCGATCCGTCCATCGAGGCTCGTCGCCAGCTTGAGTGCCACGAAGGGCGTCCCGTGGCGGGCGACGTGGTGGAAGGCGGGGTTCTCCGCCCGCGCCTCCGCCGGCCCCCAGACGGGCCCCACCGCGGTCACGCCGGCGTCCTGGAGCGTCGCGGCCCCTCCGGCGGCATCGGCGGAGGGGTCGGCGGCGCCGTACACGACCCGGACCACTCCCGCCTCGACCAGCGCCCGGGAACAGGGGGGCGTCTTGCCGTGGTGATCACAGGGCTCCAGCGAGACGTACGCGGTGGCCCCCTCCGCCCGGGGGCCGGCCGCCGTCAGTGCCACCACTTCGGCATGGGGACCCCCGAAGGCCTGGTGGAAGCCCTCCCCCACCACCTCTCCCTCGGTCACCAGCACGCATCCCACCAGGGGGTTGGGGTGCACCTGGCCCCATCCCCGTCGCGCCAGCGTCCGGGCCCGCTCCAGATGACGTAGGTCCTCAGAAGTCGCCTCGACTGCGTCCGGCATGGTCAGAGCGTCAGGCGGAAGGCCAGGGAGCCGTAGAGCGTGCCGCCGGTGACGTCGTACGGCACGTTCCGGTAGGCGTCCAGCGCGGAGAAGCCCTTGGCCCACCCGAGCTCGGCGGAGAGCTGGAGGATGAGGAAGTTCAACGAAGCTCCGCCGAAGAAGAGCGCGCGACTGGCCGTGAAGCTGTCGTCCCGTACCTCGGGCACGTCGCGGAGGCGGAGGATCGCGTCGCCGTCGTATCGGTCGTATCCGACGCCGGCCAGTACCCCCACGCTGAGGAGGTCCTTGCCGACGGTGGCGCGCACCGACGTCACCCCGGGGTCCACCGTCACGCTGGCGCGGTCTCCGGCGGTGAGCGCGCCGAGGGTCACGGGGCCCGGGAGCCGCCGGGTGAGGGAGACGGCCACCCCCGGGAGGGTGAAGGATTCCCGCAGCAGGCCTACCCGGGCGCCGAAGGAGAGCTGGGTGACGCTACCGTCGAACCCCTGGCCCTTGGGGAAGAACACGACGCCGGCGCTCCCCAGGAGATCGACGGAGAGGACGCCGCCGACGGTGGGCATCGGCGAGAAGCCGTCGAAGAGGCCCAGTGCGACTTGACCCTGGAGCGAGGGGAGGATGAAGCCGGCTTCCCGAGCGGGGCCTTCCCCGGCGTCCGAGGGGTCGGGTACACCCACGTCCGTGAAGCCCACCCGACCACTCACGGCAATGCGGGGGGTCGTTCCCAGCCGGCGGCCCAGGGTGCCGGCGCTCCCCGGCACCTCGCTCCCCAGTCCGGACATGAGGCCCAGATGTCCCTGGACGGCCCGGGCGGTGGTGGCCGCCTCGGTGCAGCGCAGGGTGCTGCCACCGGCCTGCTGGCAGGCGGTGGCGAGCTCCTCCTGGGCCGCCGCAGCCTCCGGCAGCACAGCGAGGGCCAGGAGGGCGCCGAGGGCCCACACCGCAGGGAGGGCGGACCGGTGAGGTGCGGCGACGGACCGGTCGGATCGGGAGCTCATCCCTGGTACTCCACGCCGTGGCCTTCCACGACCTCGCCTACCACGAAGGCCTCGATGCCCGCCTCGTCGGCCGCGTTGGTGAGGGGGTCCACCCCATCGGCCCCGACGATGGCGATCATCCCCACACCCATGTTGAAGACTCGATCCATCTCGTCCCGGCTCACCCCGCCGGCTTCCCGCAGCGTCTGGAAGACGGCGGGGACGGACCAGGAGTCCCGATCCACCCGGGCGCCCAGGCCGCCGGGGAGCACGCGGGGCAGATTGCCCGGGATGCCGCCTCCGGTGACGTGGGCCAGGCCGTGGAGCCAGGGAGCCTCGAGATGGCCCCGCAGCAGCGGCAGGTAGCTGCGGTGGACGGCCAGCAGCTCCTCGCCCACGGTCCGTCCTGCGTCCGGGAGCTCGTCGTCCACCGTGAGCCCCATCCGCTGGAAGACGATGGTTCGGGCCAGCGTGTAGCCGTTGGTGTGCAGCCCGCTGGAGGCGAGCCCCACCAGGACGTCCCCGGCGCGGATCCGCGAGCCGTCCAGGATCCGCGTCCGCTCGACGATTCCGACGATGAAGCCGGCCAGGTCGTACTCACCGGGGCTGTAGAAGTCGGGCATCTGAGCCGTCTCCCCGCCCAGGAGCGCGCAGCCATTCTCGCCGCAGGCCAGCGCCATCCCCCGCACCACGGCGCTGACCACCTCTTCGTCCATGGCACCAGAGGCGAGGTAGTCGAGGAAGAAGAGGGGTCGCGCCCCCTGCACCAGGATGTCGTTGACGCAGTGATTCACCAGGCACTGCCCCACGGTATCGTGGCGGCCGGTGCGGAAGGCGAGCTTGAGCTTGGTCCCCACCCCGTCGGCGGAGGAGACCAGGACCGGCTGATCCAGGCCCGGAGGCACCTGGTAGAGCCCGCCGAAGGCGCCCAGCTCCGAGAGGGTGTGCTCGTCCCGGGTACGGGCCACCAGCTCCTTGAGTCGGGCCTTCGTCCGCTCTGCGGCGTCCAGATCCACGCCGGCATCCCGGTAGCTGAGCCCGGCGCCCGGGTCCCGGCCGCCCTCAGACACCGAGGACCTCCCGTACCGGCGCCTCGAAGCTGGTCATCTCCCGGAACTCCCGGACCCGCTTCACCACCTGCTGCATGTCCAGGGAGCGGAAGCGGTCGATGCTGAAGTCCTCCACCGCGAAGGAGCCCGTGGCGGAGCCGAAGACCACCGCCCGACGGAGCGTCTCGTGGTCCATCCGGTCCCGTCGGGCCAGGTACCCAAGGAATCCCCCGGCGAAGGCATCACCGGCCCCCGTGGGATCGAAGACCTGCTCCAGCGGATAGCCCGGGGCGAAGAAGACGGCGTCGCCGTCGAAGAGCATGGCGCCGTGCTCCCCCTTCTTGATGACCACCACCGAGGGCCCGCGCCCCCGGATCCACTCCGCCGCCTTCAGCAGGTTGGGCTCGTCGGCGAGCTGGCGGGCCTCGGCGTCGTTCACCAGGAGGATGTCCACCCGCTCCAGCAACTGCAGGAGTTCCGTCCGAGCCCCCTCGATCCAGTAGTTCATGGTGTCCGCCGCCACGACGCCGGGGTCGTCGACCTGATTCAGGACGTCGAGCTGGAGCGTGGGGTCGATGTTGCCCAGGAAGATGTGGCGGGCCGACCGGAAGCTCTCCGGAATCCTCGGCTTGAAGTCGGCGAAGACCCCCAGGCGGGTTTCCAGCGTGTCCCGGCTGTTCAGGTCGTAGTGGTAGCGGCCGGCCCAGAAGAAACTCTCGCCGGGTCGCTCCTCGATGCCGGAGAGGTCGACGCCCCGCTCCCGGAGGAAGTCCAGCTTCTCCAGGGGATAATCCTCGCCCACCACACCCACGACCTGCACGGAGGTGAACAGGCTCGCGGAGGCCGCGAAGAAGTTTGCGGAGCCGCCGAGGACTCGGGTGGCCTCGCCGAAGGGCGTCTCCACCGAATCGAGGGCGACGCTTCCCACGCACAGAATCGACATGGAATCCAGGTTGGGGTCAGTCGGAGTCGGAGTCGCGCCGGCGCATCTCCCGCGGCGCTGGGATGCCCAGGACCTTCAAGCCGTTGCGCAGCACGATCTGCACGGCCCGTGCCAGCCCGAGGCGAGTCTGCCGGAGCTCATGATCGTCCACCAGGACGGCGAGCTCGGGGTTCCGCGACGGGTTTCCCGCGTGGTACCAGGAGTTGGCGGCTCCGGCGGTCTGCTCCAGGTACTCGCAGACGGCGTGGGGCGTGCGGGCCGCAGCGGCCCGCTCCAGCACGTCCGGGAGCTCTCCGAGGTTCTTGATGAGCTCCCGCTCGAGCTCGTGGTCGAGCACGGAGAGATCCACGCCGGCCAGCGAGGCCTCCTCCAGCTCCAGCCCCGCCCGGGCGAAGATGGAGCACATCCGGGCGTGGGCGTACTTCACCTTGTAGACCGGATTGGTGTCGGACTCGTCCAGCGCCATGTCCAGATCGAAGACCAGGTGGGCCTCCGGCTTCCGCATGAGCAGGAAGTAGCGGGCCACGTCCACCCCCACCTCGTCGGAGAGCTCCCGCATGGTGGTGTAGGCACCGGCGCGCTTGGAGAACTTCACCTCCTCCCCGCCCCGCTCCACCCGGACCATCTGGTGGAGCACGTACTCCGGGTAGCCTTCAGGGAGCCCCAGCGCCTGCAGTCCCGCGCGGACCCGCGCCACCGTCCCGTGGTGATCGGAGCCCTGCACGTTCACCGCCCGGTGGAAGCCCCGCCGCCACTTGTCCCGGTGGTAGGCCACGTCCGGGAGGAAGTAGGTGGGAAGACCGTTGGAGCGGATCATCACCCGGTCCTTGTCGTCGCCGAAGGCGGTGGTGCGGAGCCAGACGGCGCCGTCCTCCTCGTACACGTGCCCGGAGGCGCGCAGATCCGCCACCGTCTCCTCTACCGCCCCGTCCTCGTAGAGCGAAGACTCCAGGAAATAGCGGTCGAAGAGGACCCGGAACTCCGCCAGGTCCCGGTCCTGCTCCGCCCGGAGGAGTTCCACGGCGTGGATCCGCATGGCATCCAACGCGTCCTGCGAATCGTCGTCCAGGTAGCGATCTCCGACATGGTCCGCCAGCGACCGCGCCAGCTCCCGGACGTACTCCCCACGGTAGCCGTTCTCCGGGAGCTCCGCCTCCCGTCCGAAGTGCTCCTGGTACCGGGCCCGGACGGAGAGGGCCAGGTTGTCCATCTGGGTGCCGGAATCGTTGTAGTAGTACTCCCGGTGCACCGACCAGCCCGTCCATTCCAGGAGGGCCGCCACGGCATCGCCCAGGGCCGCCTGTCGCCCGTGCCCCAGGTGGAGCGGGCCGGTGGGGTTGGCGGAGACGAACTCCACCATGACGGCCTCGCCCCCGCCGACCTGGGTCCGCCCGTAGGCGTCGTCCTTCTCGAGGATCGTCTCCAGTACCGAGGCCACCGTCCCGGAGCTGAGCCGGAAGTTGAGGAAGCCCGGCCCGGCGACCTCCACCGAGCGGACCCCGGCGGAGGCCAGGTCCAGCCCGTCGGCGATCTCGTCCGCGATCTGGCGGGGCGGGCGGCGCAGGGTTCCGGCGAGGGTCATCGCCACATTGGTGGCCAGGTCCCCGTGGTCCGGGTCCCGGGGGCGCTCCAGGTGCACGGCGGTGTCCGGCGGCGCACCCATCTCCTCCAGGACCCGACGCACCGCGGCGCGAATCGTCTCTTCGGCCACGACGACCTCAGTCGGAGGACGAGGCGGAGCCGCCGCCGTCCCCACCCGCGGAAGAGGTGCCACCCGAGCTGTCCCCACCCTTCTTCGCACCGTCTCCGGAACCCGAGCTCTCTGTGGACGAACCGCCCTCGCTCGGGGCCTCCTTGGACGCCTTCTTCTTGTACTCCTCCGACCGGTAGTCGGTGATGTAGAAGCCGTCGCCCTTGAAGAGGAACCCGGCACCTCCGGAGATCACCCGCTCTCCGTCCTCGCCGCACTCGGGGCAGGTGCCCCCGGGCTCGGCGGAGATGCTCTGGAAGAGCTCGAAGGTGTGCCCGTTGGGGCACCGGTACTCGTACGTCGGCATGGTCGGCTGCGAAGGAGGAGTCCGGAGGGGAGCTGCAAGGCCCCGGCGACAGCCATGAAAGTTAACGGGCGCGCCGGTTCCTGTCAGCGCGGCCTCAGGAGTGGTCGTAGGTGCCCCAGCGCTCCCGGAGGCGGTCCGAGATCTCCCCGAGGGTGCCCCCGACCTTCACGGCGTCGATGATGGGCGGCATGAGGTTGGTCTCCCCCCCCGCGGCGTCGTCCACCGCCCGGAGTGCCCGGGCCACCGCCTCCTCGTCCCGGGCCTCCCGGCGATGACGGAGGGCCCTTTTCTGGCCCTCCTCCAACGCGGTGTAGTCCGGCTGGCCGATGCGAGCCGACTCCTCGTCCTCGGTATGGACGTTCACACCCACCACCTCCCGCGCACCGGACTCGATGTCGAGCTGGACCTGGTAGGCGGTCCGGTGGATCTCCTCCCGCATGAAGTCGATGGCCTTGGCGGCGCCTCCCATCTCGTCGATCCGCTCCAGGTAGTCCACCGCCCGTTCCTCGATCTCGTCCGTGAGGGCTTCCACGTAGTGCGAGCCTCCCAGGGGGTCGGCGGTGTGGGTCACCCCCGACTCGGAGGCCAGGATCTGCTGGGTGCGAAGGGCCAGCCGCGCGGATTCCTCGGTGGGGAGGGCCAGGGCCTCGTCGTAGCCGTTGGTGTGGAGGGATTGGGTGCCTCCCAGGACGGCGGCCAGCGCCTGCACCGTCACCCGCACCACGTTGTTCAGCGGCTGTTGGGCGGTGAGCGTCGAGCCGCCGGTCTGGGTGTGGAATCGCAGCCGGCAGCTCCGGTCCGAGGCTCCGTAGCGGTCCTTCATGAGCCGGGCCCAGAGCCGCCGGGCGGCGCGGAATTTCGCCACCTCCTCCAGGAGGTCGTTGTGGGCGGCGAAGAAGAAGGAGAGGCGCGGGGCGAAGGCCTCCAGCTCGATCCCGGCCGCCAGGGCCCGCTCCACGTACTCCAGACCGTTGGCGAAGGTGAAGGCGACCTCCTGGGGCGCCGTGGAACCGGCTTCCCGGATGTGGTAGCCGGAGATGGAGACCGTATTCCAGCGCGGCACCTCGGTAGAGCAGAAGGCGAGGACGTCGCTCACCAGCCGGAGCGAGGCGTCCACCGGGTAGATGTAGGTTCCCCTGGCGACGTACTCCTTGAGGACGTCGTTCTGGATGGTCCCGGTGAGCCGATCACGGGGCACGCCCTGTTCGTCACCCAACGCCACATAGAAGGCCAGGAGGATGGCGGCGGTGGAGTTGATGGTCATGGAGGTACTCACCTCGCCCAGGTCGATGCCCCGGAAGAGGGTGCGCATGTCCTCCAGGGAGT
>CAKZOQ010000458.1 GCA_937136445.1 uncultured Gemmatimonadota bacterium | reverse complement strand
GGTGCCCCCCGAGCTGGCGGAGGCGCTGGGTGGCGCCGCCCGGCTCCGAGCCGAGGCGAGGCAGGCCCAGCTGGAGCTGCGGGCGATCCTGGCGCGGGCCGAGGGACAGGGGGCTCGGCTGCGGGACTGGCGGACCCTCCGCGGTGGGTGGGGCACCGTGGCGGAGGCGGCCCGGGTCCTGGCGCCTCCTGCCGGCTGGCTCCGGGCCCGCTATCCCGGCCTCTCCGGGACGCTGACCCGACGTGCCCGCTACCTGGCAGACTGCCTTCGGTGGGTGGCGTCCGGGAGTGGCTCGCCGTTGTCTCCCAACCAGGAAGTGGGCTGAGCGCGGGCCTGTCCGGGCAGCTTGGACCGTTCTTGGGCAGGTCGCGGGAGAGCGGATCTGGGAGCTCGTGGAGAGCCCCGTGGCGCACGGCGGCATCCCCCGTTGACACCCCCAGCGCTGGGGACTACGTTAACAAGCTCTGTCGGAAAGGCCCTGAGCCCCGACCGCTCGGCCGGAAGAACGGCCAGCTCGGTGCTCTTTTGCATTAGAGGATACATGCCGACCATAAGCCAGCTCGTACGGAAGGGCCGGAAGACTGTCAAGAAGAAGAACAAGTCTCCGGCTCTCCAGGGCAGCCCCCAGAAGCGTGGGGTGTGCACCCGGGTGTACACTGTCACCCCCAAGAAGCCCAATTCGGCGCTTCGGAAGGTGGCTCGTGTGCGCCTCACGAACGGCTTCGAGGTCACGGCCTACATCGGCGGAGAAGGGCACAACCTCCAGGAGCACTCCATCGTCCTCATCCGCGGTGGTCGTGTGAAGGACCTTCCTGGAGTTCGGTATCACATCGTTCGGGGGACGTTGGATACGTCGGGGGTCGATGACCGCCGGCAGGGGCGTTCCAAGTACGGGGCCAAGAGGCCTCGGTAAGGCTGGAATCGAGTCATGAGCCGTCGTTCACGCGCCGACAAACGAGAGACCCCGGCCGATCCGCAATTCGGATCCGAGACCGTCGCCAAGTTCATCAATGCGTTGATGTACGACGGTCGGAAGTCCAAGGCGGAGAAGATTTTCTACGGGGCCATGGAGATTCTCGAGGATCGCTCCGGGCAACCGGGCGTCGAGGTCTTCGAGCAGGCGTTGAGCAACGCCCGCCCGGCCCTCGAGGTGAAGAGCCGCCGCGTGGGTGGTGCCACCTATCAGGTGCCCGTGGAGGTCCGGCCTGTCCGGCGGACCGCGCTGGCGACCCGGTGGATCATCTCCTTCGCTCGCGGACGCCCCGAGAAAACCATGGCGGAACGCCTCGCCGGAGAACTTCTGGCCGCCAGCCGCGGAGAGGGTTCGACGGTGAAGAAGAAGGAAGACACGCATCGGATGGCCGAAGCCAACAAGGCGTTCGCCCACTACCGCTGGTAGTTCGGACCTCCTCGTAGGACCCGGTGGCTCGACCGCCGGCAACATGCAGGACCAATCAGAGACGCGCGATGGCCCTTCGGGGCCCTCTCCGGTCACGGGAGCGCGGAGTCCGCGGTTCGCCCAGGCGAACATGCGGCGGCAGCAGACCGCGCTCTTTTTCTTTGCGCAGCGATTTAGATCCAGGACGAGATAGATGCCCAGACTTACGCCACTGCCGCTCCTGCGGAACATCGGCATCATGGCGCACATCGATGCCGGGAAGACCACGACCACCGAGCGCATCCTGTTCTACACGGGGCGCGTGCATCGCGTGGGCGAGGTCCACGACGGTGCGGCGACCATGGACTGGATGGAGCAGGAGCAGGAGCGGGGCATCACCATCACCTCCGCTGCGACGACCTGTGAGTGGAAGCGGTTCGACACCGACTACCGCATCAACATCATCGACACCCCCGGGCACGTGGACTTCACCGCCGAGGTGGAGCGGTCCCTGCGGGTACTCGACGGTTCGGTGGCGGTCTTCTGCGCTGTGGGTGGCGTGGAGCCCCAGTCCGAGACGGTCTGGCGCCAGGCGGATCGCTACAGCGTTCCGCGCATCGCGTTCGTCAACAAGATGGATCGGGTCGGCGCCGACTTCATGAACGTCGTCGACATGATGCGGGACCGCCTGGGTGCCAACGCCTACGCCGTCCAGTACCCCCTGGGCGAGGGCGAGCTCTTCACCGGTATGATCGACATCGTCCGGCGGAAGGCCATCGTCTTCGAAGACGAGATGGGTGCGCAGTTCACCGAGGAAGAGGTCCCCGAGAGCCTGCAGGAGAAGGTCGAGGAGCTGCGGCACGAGCTGCTCGAGGCTGCCGTGGAGCACGACGACGAGCTCATCGAGAAGTACTTCGAGGGCGAAGAGCTCACCGACGAGGAGCTCCGGCAGGCCATCCGGACGGCCACCATCAAGGGTGAGCTCTTCCCGGTCTTCTGCGGCTCGGCCTTCAAGAACAAGGGCGTTCAGGCCCTTCTGGACGGCATCATCGATTACCTGCCGGCACCTGTGGACGTGCCCGCCATCGAAGGGCACCTCCCCCACAAGGACGAGACGAAGGACACCCGCATGGCGTCCGACGACGCGCCCTTCTCGGCGCTGGCCTTCAAGATCATGAGCGACCCGTATGTCGGGAAGCTCACCTTCTTCCGGGTCTACTCGGGCTCGCTTCCTGCCGGGTCCTACGTGCACAACGCCACGAAGGACGAGCGGGAGCGGGTGGGGCGCATCCTCCAGATGCACGCCAACAAACGGGAGGAGCGCGACGAGGTGTACGCCGGGGACATCGCGGCGGCCATCGGTCTGAAGGACGTGAAGACCGGCGACACCCTGTGCGACGCCGACCACCCCATCATCCTCGAGGCCATGGAATTCCCCGAGCCGGTGATCTCGGTGGCGGTGGAGCCCAAGACCAAGGCCGACCAGGACAAGCTCACCAACGGGCTGGTCCGGCTCGCCGACGAGGACCCGACCTTCCGGGTCCACACGGACGAGGAAACCAACCAGACCATCATCTCCGGGATGGGCGAGCTCCATCTCGAGATCATCATCGATCGCTTGAAGCGAGAGTTCGGCGTCGAGGCGAACATCGGCCGTCCCCAGGTCGCGTACCGGGAGACCATCCGGCGCCGCGCCGAGAAGGTCGAGGCCAAGTTCGTCCGGCAGACCGGTGGTCGCGGGCAGTACGGTCACGTGGTCATCAACATCGAGCCCGGCGAGACGGGCTCCGGCTTCGTCTTCGAGGACAAGATCGTCGGTGGCGCCATCCCGCGGGAGTACATCGGCTCCGTGGAGAAGGGCATGAAAGAGGCCCTGGACACCGGCATCCTGGCAGGCTTCCCGGTCATCGATGTGAAGGTCGAGCTGGTCGACGGCTCCTACCACGACGTCGACTCCAGCGAGATGGCGTTCAAGATCGCCGGTTCCATGGCCATCAAGGACGGCGTGAGGAAGGCCGGTCCGGTCCTCCTGGAGCCCGTGATGGACGTGGAAGTCGTGACGCCCGAGGAGTACATGGGCGACCTCATCGGCGACCTCTCCTCCCGTCGGGGCAAGGTGGGCGGCATGACCGAGCGGGCGGGAGCCCGGGTCATCGGCGCCTCTGTCCCGCTGGGCGAGATGTTCGGCTACTCCACCACTCTGCGCTCCCTGAGCCAGGGTCGGGCGGTCTACACCATGCAGTTCGCACACTACGAGGAAGTGCCGAAGACGAAGGCGGAAGAGATCATGTCCGCCGAAGCTCCGGCCTAGTGATGACACTCTCTGATACCTCCCCTGACTACCTCCACCTGACGAGAACAAGCGATGGCTAAGGAAAAGTTCGAGCGGTCGAAGCCGCACGTGAACGTGGGCAC
>CAKZOQ010000457.1 GCA_937136445.1 uncultured Gemmatimonadota bacterium | reverse complement strand
GACGTGCCCCGAGCTGTCGGAGAGGGGAGGAGGTCGGGTGGGATCCAGCGGGGTCCAGGCGAAGGTCTGGTCGGTCATGGTCGAAGCGCGATCTGGACGGGGAAGCGGAAGGCCGCGGAAAAGGGGTCCCGGACGCCGGCGGATCGCCCCCAACGTAGAGGAGCCCCGCTCCCCGAGCAAACGACGTGCGAGGGCTCGAACATGCCGTTCTCACGGGGCATTCGGGACGCCGCCGGGCCTCGGTTCCGAGGGGTGACTAGTCCTCTTCGGCCAGCCAGCGGGGCGCATCTCCCCAGAGGCTCTCGAGCTGGTAGAAGGCCCGGGCCTGCGGATGGAAGACGTGCACCACGAAGTCGATGTAGTCCAGGAGCACCCAACGGCCGCCGGAGAGACCCTCCACGTGGTCCGGACGATGGTTCTCTTTCTTGAGCTCGTCGATGACGTGCTCGGCGATGGCCTTCACCTGGACATCGGAGTTCCCGGACGCCAGGACGAAGAAGTCGGTGGCCGAGGAGATGCCCCGGAGATCCAGGGCAAGGACCTCCGAGCCCTTCCGATCCAGGACGAGCTCGGTGGCCCGCCGGACCTCGTCCGGCAGCTCGTCGGGCTTCAGGTCGGGCATGGTCGCTTCCGCCGGAGTCAGCCGTCGGCCCGGTTGATCCGAACCTCCACCGGAGCCTCCACATCGGCATGGAACCGGATCGTCACCTCGGCCACCCCGACCTCCTTCAGCGGGCTGTCCAGCTCCACGTGACCCTTCTCGACCTCGTAGTCGATGTCGGCCTCGGCGTTGAGCTTCGCCGCGATGTCCGCCGCGCTGACGGAGCCGAAGAGGCTGCCCTCCTCGCTGGCGTTCTCGAAGAAGATGAGCGTGGTACCGGCGAGCTGGGCGGCACGGCGGCCGGCCTCCAGCTTCTGGCGCCGGGCCTCCTCCACCTTCCGCTGCTGCTCCTCCTCCATGCGGGCCAGATTGGCGTCGCTGGCCACGTAGGCGAGGCCCTGCGGAATGAGGTAGTTGCGGCCGTAGCCGGGCTTCACGTCGACGACGTCTCCCGACTCGCCGAGGTTCTGGACGTTCTCCTTCAGGATCAGCTTCATCTCTCTCCTACCGTGTTCTCGTCAGGGCGTGGTCCCGCGGGCACGCACCCGCAGGTTCAGCCAGGTGTCTCCGAGGCCGATGATCATGGCTCCGGTGAGGATCAGGGGCGAGACCAACGCCAGCCCGAGACCCAGGACGACCCATCCGAACATGGAAAGACCACCGCTCAGGAACAAAAGTACGGCGGCTCCGCGCAAGGCGTAGAGCGCGCCCATGAATGTCACGACGTTCTCGCCCACCCGGGCCAGCACGTCTCCCCACCGCATGACGGTGAGTACCAGCCCCGCCAGGAACACCCAGACGAGGTGGTCGTTGAATCGGAAATCCCGTAGACGGCCCAGCGCCGCCTCCCCCTGGGACGACGTGGTCCGGTACCCCCACCACGCCACGCCGAGCCCCGCCATGGAGGCCAGGGCGAGGGTGGCCGGGAAGAGGTCCGCCTGAAGCTCCACCGCCTGGCGCAGCGCCGCGGCGGTGGAGCTGGCCACCGGCTCTCCACCCTGGATGAGCCGAAGGCCTTCCAGAGCTCCGGAGAGTCCGGTGTGGAGGCGGTCCCTCACGATCCAGTCCACCGCCCCCCACGCCTCGGGTCGCCAGGCCAGTCCGCCTGCAGCCACAACCAGGGTCGCTCCCACGGCCCGGAGTGCCCGGTCCGAAAAGGGCTGTTCCGGCCACCGCAAGGTGGCGACGACGAAGAAGCCTGCGACGACCACGGCCCAGGCACGTTCGACGAACCAGATGGACGAGTCGCCTCCCCCCCCCACTGCCACGATCATGGCCAGGGCGGCGAAGAGCGCCGCGCGGATGGAGTTCATCCCGAACACCGCCACCAGCCCCAGGAAGGGCACGGCCAGCAGCACCGTGGGGTGCACCGCCGAGATGGCGAGCATGACGAAGAAGAGCGCCGCAGCGCGGCTCCATTCCCGGCCGTTCTCCGACGTGGGCGTCGGGGCCTCGGACCCCACCGGCTCTACCGGTCGTGGCCGCGGGAGTAGGGGACCAACGCCAGAAACCGGGCCCTCTTCACGGCGGAACCGAGCTGCCGCTGGAAGGCGGCACCCACCTTGGTAGTCCGCTTCGGAAGGATCTTGCCTTCCTCGGTGAGGAACTTGGAGAGGGTACCCACGTCCTTGTAGTTTAGGAGCTCCACGGCGGGGCCCTCGTGGCGCCGGCGACGTCCCCGGGAACCCTGGAACTCGGGGGGGCTGTCGTCATCCTCGTCGTCGATCTCGTCGTCGATCTCGTCGTCGTCCTCGTCGCTGTCTCGTGCTTCCTCCTCCTCGCTCTCATCGTCGCCATGGGTTTCGGCCATGATGGAGAGACCGGAGGTGGGCTCACCCTCGTTCAGGACGAGGAGGTAGCGCATGAGGTCGTCATCGAGCTTCAGGATGCGCTCGAACTCGGGGAGCGCCCCGGGGGCGGCCGTGAACTGGGCCACCACGTAGAAGCCGGTGTTCTGGCCGTGGATGGGGTAGGCGAGCTGCCGCGGCCCCCAGTGGTCCACGGCGGAAACCTCTCCGCCCTCGGCGGTGGCGAGCTCGTGGAACTTCTCGAGCTTGCCGGCGATGGTGTCCTCGTCGAGCGACGGGTCCAGGATGTAGACGACTTCGTAGAGTCGCATGTCGGTTCCCTCGGTCCGTAGGAATGAACGGGCCCCGTCGCGAAGGCCGACGCCTGCGAAGACGACAGCGGGACGGAGCGGGATGGGTGTGATGGCACGGCCCCTCTAGGGACCAGCCTTGTAAAGTACCGGCTCAGACGTTGAACCGGAAGAGCATGATGTCGGCGTCCTTGACCACGTACTCCTTGCCCTCGGAGCGGACCTCCCCGGCGTCCCGAGCCGCCTTCATGGAGCCCAGCCGGTCGTACGAGGGGTAGTCGATGGTCTCCGCCCGGATGAAGCCCCGCTCGAAATCCGAGTGGATGGCGCCGGCCGCCCCGGGGGCCGTGGTGCCCCGTCGGACGGTCCAGGCGCGCGACTCCTTCTCGCCGGTAGTGAAGAAGGTGATGAGGCCCAGCAGCTCGTAGGCGGCCTGGATGAGGCGGTCCAGCCCGCTCTGCTCCAGACCCAGGTCGTCCAGGAAGAGGGCGCGCTCCTCCGGCTCCAGCTCCGCCAACTCCGCCTCGATCTTGGAGCAGACGGCGACGATCTCCGCGTCGGACTCCT